>JAGRPD010000316.1:3064-20844 GCA_020439875.1 Verrucomicrobiales bacterium | reverse complement strand
AGCATAGCAGCGGTGCAGTGCTCCGCCCAGACGGCCTCGCGCACCGAGGATGAGAATCCTGGAACGTTCCGACATGGATCAATTCTCCGACGTCCACCTGCGTGGCAGCCGAGCGCGGTGCGGACCTAGTTTTGGCATGAACTTCACCATGGAACCATTGCCACGGCGGTCAAGCCTGCTTTGCAAACTTCCCCGCCTCATTGAACCCGTCTCTCCCATCGAATCCCAAGACGGGCTCACTCATCCGGCAGCCTCATCTTCGGCAGCAAATCGGGTCGCAAGGTTGGAGAATCCGGTTCCTCAGCCTTTTTGGCGGGCGCAGCGGGCTTCGCGGGCGCATCAGCCGGTTTTGCGGGGGCAGGTGTTGGTTTTGCGGGCACCGGCTTTGCTGGCTCAGTGGCCTTCGGCTGGGCCGGCGCTGTAGGCACCGGTCTCGCCAGCGGCAGCTGTTCTGGGATAGGCCGCTTTCCAGGTTTCGGCACTGGCGCAGGCTCAACGCGCGGCGCAGGTTTGGGTTCCGCACGAGGAGCTGGCTTGGGCTCGGGCAGAGGCGCGGGCTTCGGCTCTGATCGGGGTTCGGGTTGAGGTTCAGGACGTTTGGACTCCGGCTTGGCACTCTCAGTCTCCGGTTTGGGAGTTTCAGTCACCGCCTCACGCTCACGGCGCGACGACCTCGTTCGCTTCTGAGGCGCAGGTGCAGGCTCAGGCTCGGGTTTCGGTTTCTCCACCTTGCGGTCCGCTGGATTCCGTGTGTCCTCGCGTGAGGGCCCCACCCACTGCACCTCTCCATCGGGATGGATCGTGACCCGAGTGGCCGCTGAAGTCGCTCGCGTGACCGTTTTCCCCATCACAATGGCTGGCCAACCACTCAGCACCGCTCCTTGGCTCGAGATTTGGATTCCGTTCGCCCGCGCCTTGACCTCCTTGTTTCCCAACGTCTTCAACAAAACCTGCCCCGACGCCTGCACGGCCAACGCACTCTGGTGGCGATTTCGCTCCGTCACCCGCATTTGATTGGCCGCCACCACGTAGCGCGGCATCACGACTTCCCGCTTCAGTCGGCTCCCCATCTGCCCCTCGAAGTCGTCATCCCACCAGAGATCCACCATCGACGAGCTGCCTGACGGCACCGTCGAGCATGACACCATAAAACATCCGACCGCCAAAACGGCGGTGAATCCAGCCAGGGAGGGTAAAGCACGCAGCATGAAGAAAGGATCGCGAATCCGGGAGCGAACCCAAAGCATGAACGCCGCCCCCGCCCACCGTCAAGCCCTTCTGAGCGCTCAACAGCGAAAAGATTTCCTCCGATAAACCTCTCCCCTCCCCATGGCTGATGCCGGCACGTTCCACGTCTCGGCCCCTCTGGAGTCAAAAAGTTGGACATCCGGTCAAGATTTCAGTTTCGAGCGCATCCACCGCGCCCCCATCAGCAAGAGCAGTCCGATCACGATGATGGACAGAAGAATGCCGCCGATCCAGAGATTCCCCGAAGGGGTTAGTCCCTGCGGCTTGCGATCATTGGGTATTCCCCACCCCCAATCATCGGAAGGTGCAAATGCCAAGCGACCCGGCACCGCCGTTTGGCTCCATCGCTTCCAATACTGAAACTCGCGCAGGCCCTTCGCTTCTTCTTCGGAGACAGAGCCTTCTCGTTTCAACAGAAACTCGACCGGATCAAACCCCGAATCCCGCAGCCAACGAAACGCATTGAAGCGCAGAAATTCTGGAGCAAAGGTCTCCTCCATCGATACCTCTTCGGGCGGTGGCGAATCAAAGTGCGTCGGGGCCTTGGAACCAAGAACCCGAAGCAACGCAGGCGCGTCCGCCAGATCAGGAGGCAGATGCACCGCAACGCCCTGCTCGGCAAATCCCGCCTGGAACCACTGCTCTTGCGTTTCATTTTGGTGCTGCGTCCACCACTTCTGCCAATACTCACCCAATGACCAATCCTCGGGGCCTGGGTGATTGGTGAGAAAAGCCAAACCTGCCTCACGATGTCCGCCAGCACAGGAGATACCATCTCCACGCACCATCGATTGCACCAAGTCAGGCACCATCTCCGGATCACCGAACTGCCCCGCATAGATTCCATCATCGTGCGACCACCCGAAAACCGAAATCATCCGCTGCCGATCCTTCCACAGCCCAAGCAAGGAGCGATCCGGCGTCCATTCGGGCTGTGTCGCCTTCAACCAAGGAGTCAGAACGAAAAACCAGACCAGGCCCGCAGCGATTCCCGCCACCACCACCAGCCATCCAACAATGCGAAGAACGATGCGAAACTTGTTCATGATGGAAAAGGGATTCACTCCGCCGCGATCCGTGTCACCCGCAGGCGGGCGAAGCGGCGTGTCACGCCCAGGGCGGTGGGCAGCGTGACCTTGAGCTGCTGGGTGGTGCTGGTCTCGCTGACCAGCGCGGGTGCGCTGACGCCTGCGGTGCTCCAGTCGGACTCCGCCAGCGTGTCGCTCCACTCGACCGTGAGCAGCACGTCATCCGCCGCCTTGTTGCGACGGTAGAAAAACTCGAGGCCTCCTCCAGCCGGCTGCAACGTCGTCGTCGATGCGTTGGCCACTTTCGGCAGCGTGCCGGTGCCGTATTCGAGCAAGTTGCAGCGACCATCCAAATCGAAGTCGAACAAATCGGCCGCATCCCCCGCGTTTTCCGTGGTTCCAAAGTGCAGCAGCCGCCAGGACTCGATGGGCGTGCGCACCTGGACACTCACCGTGGCCGTGGTGGTTTGCCCGCCCAACCAACGCACGGGCGTGGTGCTGAGCTGCGACACCTCGCCCGCATCGAGCGCAGCTTTGAAAAGCGCCAAATCCGCCAGCGAACCGTTGAGCCAGCGGTCGGTCACGGTTTCCACCTGCGACCCGCCAAACTTCACCGGTGAGCTGTTGCTGAACCCAGGCTCCCAATCGGTGTCCGATCCCGCGGGCGCGCCATCGACATACAGCGTGACCGCAGCACCGGAGCGCACGATGGCAAAATGGTGCCACATTCCTGGGGTGACACCGCTGCGACTGATGAGCACATCATTGACGTTGGCCCGCGTGTAATGGCGCAGTTGCAGGGTGTCGCTCGCATTGTAAAAGGCCAGCGTCATCGCGCCGGGTCCGTAACTTCCCGACGCACCGATCTGCGCGACCACATCGATGTTCGCCGCAACACTGCGCTTGAACCAACCCGCCACCGTCCAGTCGGCCGTGGCGAGAGGCAGGACGGAGTTGGACACCGAAACCTCCAGCCGCGCCGCACCCGCCGTACCGTTCTCCGTGAGTGCCACGCTCTTGGCCAGTCCCGCCAGCGGCACGTCGGAGCTGAAAGCCATCGCACCGGTTCCCGCCACGGTGAAGCTGCCATCCAAATCATGCCCACTCGCATCTGTGCCGTCTTCCAGATCAAAATCATAACTGGCCAGCAGGTGATCGTGCGGCGTGGTGTCGGTGACGTGATACTGAAACGAGGCCGCGCCGGTGAAACCGGGATCGGGCGTGAAGCGCGCGGTCGGCGTGCCTCCGGTGAAGGCGACCGCGCCGTGCACCGCCGTGCCGAGCGTGAAGCGCAGCGCTGACGGAGCCGTCTCCACATCGCTGGCCAGCGGCGGCAGGCTGGTCTCCACCGGTGTGTCGCGATCCGTGCCCACGCTCGCCTCCATCGCCTCCGGCGCGTGATTGACCACCACCCAGTTCACCAGGCTGGTGCGGCTGAGGCCGTTGGCATCGGTGGCCACAGCGGTTAGGAGATGCTCGCCCCCTGCCAGCGGAGTCGTGATGGAATACGGCGCGCTGGTGTCGCTGCCGAGCAAGGTGCCGCCATCGTAAAACGCCACCTCCGTGACCGCGCCATCGGTGGCGGTGGCCTCGGCGGTCAAGGTGGCCAAACCCTCGCGCAAACCTGCCGCGCCGTTTGCGGGGGACGTCACCCGCACTTCGGGCGGTGTGTGGCCGTAGGCCAGTGCGAGTTGCGGACGATTCGCCGCCGTGCCGTTTTCACGACTGGCGTAGCTCACATAACCATCGCTGGTTTGCGTCTGCCCATAAACTTTGAAGGAAACCAAGCCACTGGTCGGCAACCCGGCGGTCACGTTGGCAAAACTCTCTGAAGACGCCGCCGGAGTCCAGGTGGAGAGCACCGCACCGGCCGTGGGTTGGTTGTTCCAGGTGATGCCGGTCTCACTCCATGTGGTGTCCGCCACCAGGGCCACCGCATGCACTCCCGGCGTGCTGGCTGTGCCCGCAGAAAGGCGCAGTGTGCCGCCGAGCAAAATCCCGCTGGCGCTGGGCAGATCAAATCGCAGGAACGACTCGCGGTTGAAACCCGCCCCCGACTTCTTCACCACCAGGGCGGAGGCCCCACCGTAGTTGGTGTCCGGATTGGCATCATAAACATAGGCGTCGGCCACGGGCGACAGTGTCACCATCTGCGGTGTGCCTTTGAAAAACCGCGCGGTGAAGGTGCGCCCCGCCGCGCCCGCGGTGGCCACTTGCAGGGCGATGGTGGGCGTTGCCTGCGTGACCGTGACCCCCGCGTCCGCCGCCACCAGGGTGCCGCCATCCATTGCGATGCCCACATCAATGCCCGCCGTGTTGAGCTGGGTGGGATCACTCACGCTCACCTCCACAAACACCCCGTCATCCCGCACCAGCACGCAGGCTTTTCGATCCACCGTGATCCCGCCCACCGTGCTCGGCGTGTCCGTCCAAAAATTCGCCGCCGTGATGCCGAGCGTGGTTTCCCGCACCGCCTGCACAGAGCTGTTGTTCACCAGCACCATCGCATCCGGCGCGGCCGCATAGTGCGCCGTGTGGCTGGCGCTGTGACCGGGCAGCAGCACGTATTGATAACCGGCATCCGAGGGATTGCTGCCGTGGTTCAGGGTGAGACGCAGATAGTTGCGCGTGATGGGCGTGGTGGAGCCCTCCGAATCAATGTCGCCCCACGCGCCGGTGCGCGCCTCGCGCACGGCCGTGAGCGCCGAACCACCCGGAAAAACATAACCCACGTCCGCCCCCTCCTGATTGCCCGCCAGATGCGCCCAGCCCGCATTGGGAATCGTGTCCGACCAACCCAGCGTGCGCGGCGGCACCACGCCGTCGAGGGTTAGGCGATTGCTGCCCGCCGCGTTCAGTTTGCGCTGCTCCACCGTGGTCTCGATGGGGCGCGAGTCCGTGCTGGTGATGCCCGCGCCGAGGCAGACGATCTCATCATCAAACATGAACCAGGATTTCTTCCCCGTCAGGCTCACGCCGACTCCTTTGAACTGCATGCCCGCCGCCCCGTAGCGACCCAGCGTCGCACCGCCAACCCAGGCGTGCGGCGACAGCGTGCTCTGCCCCTGCGCACGCGGCCCCAGGCTGGAGCTTTGATGCGGCAGCTTGTTGTGCGTCACATCCGCCGTCACCCCCGGCCTGCGGTGGGCATCGACGGTGGCTTGATAGGCATCGTCAAACGCGGTGAGATCCGCGTTGTATAGGAGCGTCTGGCCATCGCCCGTGAACCAGCCCTGAAGATTCTCGCCATTGATCGATTCAAAGTTTGCGACACGGGTGGAGCACATCGACAGACCAAAGCCGTAACCCTCCCCCAGATGAATCACCCGATCCATCGAGGCAAAACTGTGGTGCGCCAAGAGTTCGTCACGCGCGACAATCGCCCCGTCACCCATCAGGTCCTGCGCCAGCGCCAGTGTGTCGAGCCCGCGTCCCGCCACAAAGTCACGCCGGTCATCCGTCAGAGCCCAGTGTTTGATCATCCGCTTCATCCGCAGCGCCTCCTCTGCCGGGGCAAACTGCGCGATCTGCAGCAGCGAGTCCATCATGCCGTGGCTGCTGGTGCTGGCACCCGAGCGCCCCGCCTCCCGACCGCGCACCAAGTCGAAGGTGTGGCCGCGAAAGATGATCGGTTCATACGAATCAAACACCCAGTGAAACAAGTTGGCCTGCGCCGGATCCGTCACCGCCCAGGTCGAGCCGCTCAACCAGCGCAGCACCGGCGCCATGTTGTCCAGCAGGGACGAGCCGTAACCCGCCGTGTAGGGATGCACGTTGTGCTGGATGAAGCTGCCGTCCGTGTAGAAGCCGTCGCCGCTCGTCACATACGGAAACACATCGCTGAAGGCATCCCGACACAGCGCGATCTTGGCACTGCTTTTCACCAGACAACCGCGCACCCCCACCACCCGCGCCTTCCACACCTGGTTCGCCTGCGTCATGTCCGGCGTCGGCGTTTGATGATTCACCGCGTTCATGTAGGCCGTGAGCTGCGCGGGCGACAGGTCGTCATAAATCAGCGTGCAAAGGTCCGTCAGCGCCAGTGGCGAACCGATTTCCCAATCCCACCAGTTGCCGTACTGCGTGGTCGTGGCGTTGTAGCGGTTCGCATTCATCCAATCCAGCGCGCTGAGCAAATCCGCGAGCAGGGCCGCGTCACCCTCCAGACTGCAACCCGTGGTGGCGTAGGCCAGCGCCATCTGCCGCAGCCGCTGATAGGACCGGGTGACGTGGGCCGAGTTCGTAGTGCTGGCCAGGTCACTCCACAAAAACGTCCGCGTTGGCGACGTGTCCATTGTCGCCCATTGGGTGTTCGCCCCGTTGTCGATGCCATTGAGCTTCGACACCACATCCGGGTCCGCCACATTGTAACCCGCCCCCGCAATCAGGTCCCGCCACTTCAGGCGCAGGTCGTCATATTCGTCGGCACGGGTGAATGACACCGCCAGCAGCAAAAACCAGGGAAATAAAAACCTCAACATCGGAGCAGCGCAAACATGGCAACGCGGGAGTGTTTCAGTTTGGACAAATCAACACGCCTTGTCGATAGGGAAAAATCCAAATGAGTCCCTCAACCGAATCCCAAGCCCCGACCAACGACCCAACGCCCAAACTCAGCAGGCTCAAAAAATCATTAAACACAAAAGCGTCCCAATGGAGTCAAATCGCGTAATGATATCCCAACGCCGCCAAGACTCCCCAACCGCAAGGCTTTGCTCATCTTCCTCAGATAATCCAAGCCGCACGGCTCTTGGTGCTACGAAGGTGTTGAGGCAGTGATCCCGACTGCCTTGAAGTCCGTGCTCTTATCTCAAAAAGCCTCGCTGTTGCAAAGCTGCATCCGCTGGGTCTGAACCACCACCTCCAATCCTCTGACCGCCCATGCTACGCTGGATCGACGTCTTGAAATTCGCCGCCTACGGAAATCCCAATCCCGACCGCAAAGTTCAAAAATCAGACGAAGAATGGGAGACGATCCTCACGCCCGAACAATTCCGCGTCACCCGTCAACACGGCACGGAGCGCCCGTTCAGTTCGCAGATGTGCGAGCTTTTCGAGCCGGGGAAATACGAATGCGTAGGCTGCGGCACCGTCCTCTTCGACTCGGATGAAAAGTTCGATAGCGGCACCGGCTGGCCCTCCTTCACCCAACCTGCCCAGGAGAATGCCATTGCCTATCGCAAGGACGACAGCCTTGGCATGAGCCGGATGGAGACGCTTTGCAACACCTGCGGTTCGCATTTGGGTCACGTCTTTCCCGATGGACCCGAGCCCAGTCAATTGCGCTACTGCATCAACGCGGTCGCTCTGAAAAAGGTAGCGTCCAACGAGGCCAAAGCCACCTTCGGCGGTGGTTGTTTCTGGTGCACAGAAGCCGTCTTCCAGCGCATCAAAGGCGTCCAACAGGTGCGCAGCGGCTACAGCGGCGGCCATGTCGTCAACCCCACCTACCGCGAAGTATGCAGCGGGCGCACGGACCATGCGGAGGTGATCGAAGTCACCTATGACCCCGAGTTGGTCAGTTATGAGGACATCCTGCGCGTCCACCTCGGCACCCATGACCCCACCACACTCAACCGACAGGGGGGCGACCGAGGCACCCAGTATCGCAGCATCATCCTCTACCGCAATGAAGACGAAAAACAATCCGCCCTGAATCTAATCAAGGAGTATGAAAACGCTCTCGGCAAAGTCGTGGTGACCGAGCTGAAACCCTTTGAAGTCTTTTATCCGGCCGAATCGGAACACCAAAACTACTTCAATGGGAATGCGGATCGCAATCCCTATTGCAGCGCAGTGATCGAGCCCAAGTTAGCTAAATTCCGCCAAGCATTTCCCGAGTTCCTCAATTCTCCAGCCGATACCGCCCTCATCGGATAACACCCCCACCTCGCACGCTCCACACAACGCTCCAGCACCACTCATCTCATGTCCATTCCTGACTCTGAAATCACCCCAGAATCGGTCTATCGAAACCGACGGGCCATCATGAAATCCGCCCTCTTTGCTGGCACCTCCTTGGCCACGGTGAGCCTTTACAGGGCCTTCGCTCCGAAACCTGCGATGGAGCAAACCGGTGAGGCGATCGCCACGCAAGCAAGTGACTTTGCCTATCCCAAAATCGGACCCGATGAAACACCAACCCCCTATGACGACATCGCGTCTTACAACAACTACTACGAGTTCTCCACCAGCAAGTCCGAGGTCGCTCATGCTGCCCGGAACTTCAAGACCGATCCCTGGAAACTCGAGGTCGGCGGCCTTGTGGAAAATCCGCTAACCCTCGATCTCGCAGACATTCAGCGCAGGCCCATGGTGGAGCGGGTCTATCGCATGCGCTGTGTCGAAGGCTGGTCCATGGTCATTCCGTGGATCGGATTTCCCCTGCATTCTTTGCTCGAAGAAGCCAAACCCAGTGCCGCAGCCAAATACGTGGCCTTCCAAAGCTACTACGACATCCAACAAATGCCGGATTCGCGTTACGCTGGCATCGAACTTCCCTATGTTGAAGGATTGCGCCTTGATGAGGCCATGCATCCTTTGACCCTCCTGGCCACTGGCTTGTATGGGAAATCTCTGCCAAATCAAAACGGCGCTCCGATTCGTCTCGTGGTGCCGTGGAAATACGGCTTCAAGGGCATCAAGTCCATCGTCAAAATCACCCTAACGGATCAACAACCTCCGACCACCTGGTCCACGACGAACCCCGCCGAATACGGTTTTTACTCCAACGTCAATCCCGAGGTCGATCACCCCCGCTGGTCCCAGGCCACTGAACGCAGGCTCGGCGAATCGGGCCGCCGCCCCACACTCATGTTCAACGGTTACGGCGACGAAGTCGCCTCCTTGTACGCAGGCATGGATCTGAAGCGCGATTTCTAACCAACCCTTTCATGAAAATTGTCCCTCTAAAAAACGACACCACCTTCCAACGCCGCCTGCTCGCCTGGAATACCCTGCTGCCGACCCTACTCGTCATCATCAGTGCCTTCCGTCACCAGATCGGAGCCAATCCCGCCGAGTTCTTGACTCGCTTCACCGGCGTGATGGCCCTGATCTTTTTGGTACTGACGCTACTCGTCACCCCCTTGCGCAAGGGATTCGGCTGGAGCTGGCTGCTGAAATTGCGCCGTGACTTGGGCTTGTATTCTTTCTACTACGCCCTCGCTCACCTCCTCACCTACCTCGTGTTCGATCGCAACCTCGGCCTGGCCTCCGTTCCCGCTGACGTTCTTCGCCGACCGTTCATCGCCATTGGCATGGTCGCCTTCCTTCTCATGGTTCCCCTCGCCGTCACCTCCACCAACGCCATGATCAAACGCCTCGGTGGCAAACGCTGGGCGCTGCTCCATCGCCTGACCTACCTCATCACCATCGGCGGTGTGGTGCACTACTGGATCATCGTGAAATCCGACATCCGCTGGCCCCTGGTCTTCGCTGTCTCCACCGCCTTGCTGCTCGGCTACCGGCTGTTTGCCAGTCTAACTCCTCCAGCAGGGAAAAAGGTTGCCACGGCCAAGTGATTGCAGTTTCTCTCCCCTCCTGCAATCGACCATGCCTCACGACCTCCCCTGCCCTGAAAGCCGCATCTACCGCCATCGCAACAAAGCTCTGCTGGCTGGCCTCGCCGCCTTCGTGCTACTCAGCCCTTTTTTTGAAGCCAGTGGCAGCGTGGGAGATGTGATCCTCGCCATCATGGCTAGCCTGCTAATCGGCACCTGCGTACTCGCCGTGCCTGGTGCCGTGCACAAACGCCGTGCCGCCCTCGTGCTGGCAGGTTTCGCTCTGATCGCGCACGTCGCTAGCGCGTCGCTCCCCGGGCAGCCCGCCCTCGTCATCGTGGCGGATTTTCTCACCGCTGCCCTCTTGGTCTGCGTGGCCTATCTCGTGCTGTTCCGCTTGTTTCAGGCCACCGGCATCGGCGTGGAGCAAGTCTGCGCCGGTGTCGCGGTCTATTTGCTTCTGGCTCTCGTTTTTGCTCGTCTCTACCATTGCCTCCAGGTCGCTAGCCCCGGTGCTTTTGTGGATCAACTGGATCGCCAAATCCCCTCCTACCACGATTTCATTTACTTCTCCTTCGTCACCCTCACCACCCTGGGTTATGGCGACCTCGTACCAGCGCTGCCAGCCGCCAAGTCTCTGGCCATGCTGGAGGCCCTCTGCGGAGTCTTCTACCTCGCCATCTTGATCTCCCGGCTCACCACTCTCTACCAGCCCGCGCGTCTTGAAGAAACCATCGAGCACGCCGTGGAAGAGGCCCTGGAACATCACGATCATGAGCATCATTTGCCGCCCTCAGGGAGGTGAAACCGGACGATGTTCACACTTCAACCTGTCGTGAGGCGCACCGTCCCACCACTTATCCACTGACAAACCGCCCGTTCAGGTGCTCCCTCACCCATGTCATCCGATGAATTCCCCCACTCGGTTTACCATCACCATCTCACCGTGCCCGACAGTGTGCTGGACCGCAACGGTCACGTCAACAATGTCGCTTACGTCCAATGGATGCAGGACGTCGCGATCCTCCATTTCGAAAGCCTGGGAGGCGCTGAAGTGATGCAGGCCGCCGGGGCCACTTGGGTGGCTCGCTCCCACCACATCGAGTACCTCAAGCCCGCTTTCGCCGGAGAAACGATCACCATTCACACCTGGGTCGCCAATTTCCGCCGAGTTCGATCCCTGCGCCGCTATCGCTTCCTTCGCCCAAGCGACAACGCCGTCCTGGCCGAAGGCGAAACCGACTGGGTCTTTGTGGACACGGTCACCGGCCGCCCCCGCTCCATTCCGGCGTCCATCCTTCAACTGCTCCCCATCCTTGATGGCGACACCGCCTGACACCTTTCCCCGACATGGCCTTCCGCATTCAGCGCATTTACGATGCCTCAGACTCCTCAAAAGCTCTCCGCATCCTTGTGGATCGCCTCTGGCCGCGCGGCGTGAGCAAAACCTCCGCCGCACTCGATGACTGGCAGCGCGACCTCGCTCCTTCGGACGATCTGCGCAAATGGTTCGGCCACGATCCGGCGAAGTGGATGGACTTTCGCCAGCGTTATCTCGCGGAGCTTCACACTCCAGCCCTCGCCATCCCACTGCGAGACCTAGCGGAGCGTGGACGCACCGCCGACATCCTCCTTCTCTACGCCGCCCACGATCCGCTGCACAACAACGCCATCGTCTTGAAAGAAGCGCTCGACCACTTGCTCACCCAATAGTCGCTCGCATCTCGCGCTCCCCCCCTTCCACCTGCCTGCGCCCTTCTTTACCGCTCCACCTTCAACGTGTCGATCAGATACTCGGTCGCCGTGGCGTGCTTCACCTCCGGCGCGCCGGGATAGACCAGCTCGCAGTCCACGCCGATCTCGCGGCAGTGCTCCTGCAACTTCACGCCAAAGTTCGATGTGTGGGTCGGATCTTTTTGATCCTGCCCCAGCGCGGGCGGTCCCGAGTAGATCAGGTACACCGGCGGATCATCCTTGCTGACCAGCGCATAGGGCGAGTATTCGGCGATCCACGGCAGGATCTTCTCCCGCCCGGCGAGGAAGGCGGGAAATCCATTCAGCCCAAAGGCGTGCCCGCCGTAGCGGCTGTTCGGCGTCCACTGCTTCATCTGCTGCGGATCCAGCGTCGTCTGCGCGCCCGTCACCGCCGCGCACCAGAGTCGCGACGATTCGCGCGCCACCGGATCGTCGCTGCCCGGGTCCGCGAGGTCGTCGTGAAACGCCAGCCACAGGCTTGAGCACGCCCCCGCCGAACCGCCGGCGGCACCCACGCGCGCCTTGTCCAAATTCCATTCCGCCGCCTTGCTGCGCACGAATTGCAGCGCCCGCGCCGCATCGTGCAGCGGAGCCTTCACCGGCGGCTCAATGCCCGCCTCCACCGCCTGCGGCACATAACGATAGTTGATCGCGGCAATCGAGATGCCCGCCGCCAGGATGGCCTTGGGATCGGCAAAACGATCCAGCCGCTCCTTCGATCCCCCCGTCCAGCCACCGCCGTGAATCACAAACAGCAGTGGCGTGGGCGTGGCGGACTCCGCTTTCCAGAAGTCGAGAATGTGACGCTCATGCGGCCCGTAGCGCACCGAGCTGAGCGTCGGCTGCGGCACCGTGTCGGCATACGCCGGAGCCGCAGGAGCGGCCTTGCCCTTGCGGGGCGTTTGCGCCAGCGCGGGCGCGGCGAGAGTCAGGGCGAGAAAAACCAAGGAGAGCTTCATGATGGAATCACACGAAACGACCGCGCCCCCGCCGAGCTTTCGAAAGCTCACGCCAACGATTTGAACGAAAGCGGGTCCGTAAGGAGGGCGACTCGCCCTCCTTGACCCTCAGCCGCCCTGCACCTTCGGATTGAAGTAACGCTCCAAAAGCACCCGGCTGCAAAGCCGCACCTTCGACTTGTCCTCGATGCGTGTGACGAGGCGGTGGTAGGCGTACAGCATTTTGAAAAGATGGCCAAACGCGATCCAGTAGCCATTGGGATTGTCGTCCTTGTCCCACATCCGATTCCACTGGCGCAGGTGGTCGGCGCTGTCCCAAAAGCCAGGGCTCACAATGCTCTCCAGCGACGGATGCGCCTCCACCACGGGATGATCCACCGGATCAAAGGCGGGCACTGGCTCGCCCACATGCGCCTGGTGTCCGGGATAACCGGCGCGGGCAAGATCGCCGTATCCCAATTCTTCGAGCGAGAGCAGCGCCTCCGTGTGCGTCGTCATGTGCGTGAAATTGGGACGCATCACCGATGGCCGGCCGAGCAGCGGCTCAAAGCGCGCCAGATTGTCAAACAAGGCCTCGATCATCGCCTGCGAGTCGGCGTAAGTCGTGGGTTTCGCCGGCAGCTTCGGTTTGTGTTTGGAGATGGCGCGGTTGTGCGCGCAGAGCTTGTTGATCAGCGTCGGCTGGGCCATCTCCGGCACCGCGCGCAAAGCCCGAACCGCCAGCGAGGTGTAGATCACCGCATGACCATGGGCGCGCAGCCCGCCAGCGACCGCAGCTTCGAGCGCAGCCGGAATCTTCTCGATCAATTTCGGATTCGCCTCCTCCTCCGGCAGCGGCGCGAACTGCTCCGGGGTGACGATTTCAATCAGCGCATCGATCTGTTTCTTGATCGCCGCGGCGACCTCCGGCTTCAACCGGTTGCCATTGCAAAGGTAGTAACTCGAAATCACCGCCGCCCCCAGATGCGCCGGAAACCAGCCGTCCGATTGAGCCATGCCGGTGAGACCCTTCACGAGGTAGGAGTCGTCGAACACGGGACCTGCGGCGGCGCTCGTGCTCTCAGCTCCCTGAGCCGATGGGTCCAGCGCTTCATGAATACCCAATCCCCCAAGGAGACCGGCCGATAGTTGGACAAATTCTTTCCGGGTCATGACGTAGCTCAGGATGATACAAGGTAAAAACGCGAACCAGTCTTCCGGCTTTCGCCTCTCCTCAAGACAGCCCTTCCCAAAAGCCGGAGAGTCGGATGCTGCGTGGAACGTTATTCCATTTCCCATGATCGCTCGTTTGTTGTTCGCCGTTATTCTTCTTTCTGGTTCGCTCGCTCTCGCAGCCCCGCCCAACATCGTCTTCATCCTCGCCGATGACCTCGGCTACGGCGATCTCGGCTGCTACGGGCAGAAGCTGATCCAGACGCCGAACATCGACCGCATGGCGGCGGAGGGCATGAAGTTCTCGCATTTCTACGCAGGCGGCAGCGTCTGCGCACCTTCGCGTTGTGTGTTGATGACGGGCAAGCACGGCGGCCATGGCACCGTGCGCGGCAATGCGCCGACCGTGGTGCGGTGGAAGCAGTCGCTCACGCCGGAGGATGTGACGGTGGCCGCGTTCCTCAAGAAGGCCGGCTACGCGACCGCGCTGGCGGGCAAGTGGGGACTCGGTGATCATGACACCACCGGCCATCCGCTGCTGCACGGCTTCGACCAGTCGTTCGGTTACCTCGATCAAATCCACGCGCACATGTTCTATCCCGAGTGGCTGTGGCGGAATCGCGAAAAGGTCACGCTGCCCAATCATGTGCGCGCCGTTCCCGTCGGCAAAGATGGCAACTGGGGCACGGGAGGCATCACCACCGAGGCGGTCGTTTACAGCCCGAAACTGATGCTCGACGAATCACTGCAGTTCATCGAGGCGAACCAGGACAAGCCGTTCTTCCTCTATTTCGCCACCACCATCCCGCATGCCAACAACGAGGCCGCGAAGGAACTGGGCAACGGCGCTGAAGTGCCTGCGCTCGGCGTGTATCGTGACAAACCTTGGCCGGAGCCGGAGAAAGGTTACGCGGCGATGATCACCTACCTCGACACCCAGGTCGGCGCGATCCTCGAACGCCTCAAGACGCTCGGTCTCGATGACAACACCATCGTCTTTTTCACCTCCGACAACGGGCCGGAGAAGAAGGAGTTCGCCGGATACGACACGACCTTCTTCAAATCATCGGGCCCGTATCGCGGCTTCAAGCGCGACCACACGGATGGCGGCATCCGCATGCCGATGATCGCCCGCTGGCCCGGCAAAATCGCAGCCGGCTCCACGAGTGATCACGTCGGTTACTTCGGCGACTTCTTCGCCACTGCGGCGGACCTCTGCGGCCACGAGGTGCCCAAGAATCTCGACAGCATCAGCCTCGTGCCGACATTGCTGGGGCGTCCGAACGATCAGAAGGACCACGAGTTCCTGTATTGGGAGTATCTCGGCGGCAGCCTGTCGTCGTCGCAGGCCGTGCTGATGGATGGTCGATGGAAGGCCATCCGCACCGGCAGCGCGACCGCGCCGCTGGAACTCTATGATCTCAAAACCGATGATGGCGAAGAGAATAACATCACCGGTTCACATCCCGAAGTGATCGCGAAGATCGAGACCTATTTGAAAACAGCGCGCACTCCCGCGGAAAACTGGCCCTTGTTTGTGGAGCCTGCGACTGACGGAAAGCAGAAGTGAGTACCTTGTCATGATCGCCCGATTTCTTTCTCTCTTCGCGTTGGCGTCGATGTGCCTCGCGGCGACCACCCGCGCTCAGGACGCATCGATCAAGTCGTTGCTCCATTCGTATTTCACTTCCTTTGGTCATCCGGCGACCGGCTTGCTCTACCATCATCGTCTCGACGGTCCGAAGGGCACTGAAGTCCTGAGTTCTCCGGACGAGATCGCCAGAGGTGAGGTGGGCGGAAAGTCGATGCCGTGGGGTTACGGCAGTGGCATTCAGGACATCGCGCTCGAGAACGGCCAGGTGCTGTTCGCCCTGTGCGAAGCGTATGACGCCACCGGCAACGAGGAGTTCGCGCAGAAGGCGCAGGCGTTGTTCAAAGCATTGCAAGTGCTCGCGAAGATCAGTCCCGAGCCTGGCTTTGTGCCGCGTGGTCCGCACCCCGACGGCAAGAGTTATTACCGTGATTCGTCGCGCGATCAGCACGCCGCCTACATTGAGGCACTTTGGCGCTACGGTCGCAGTCCGCTCGCCACCGATGCGGACAAGCGCTTTATTTCGGACACGCTCGGCAAGATCGCGGCGCGCATGGAACGCAACGACTGGAAGATCATGAACGAGGATGGCAGTGCCCAGGCTCACGTGGGCTTTACGTGGAAGCAGATGACCAGCGTCGGTGCCATCTCGTTGCTCAGCGCGCTGGCGATGGTGGCGGATGCCACGAACGATCCTCACTGGAGGAGCGAGTATGAACGCTTCAGCGCGGAGAAAAACGGCGAGCGCTGGAGCAAGTGGCTGCACCCCGACGCGCTCGCGAGCGGTCAACCGCTGACGCTTTACGCCAACCAGTTTTCCCAGGCGCTGACCGCGCTGCGTCACTGTGAAAAGGATCCGCTGCGGCAAAAGCAGATCGCGGAGTATCAGCGAGCATGGGCTGTTCGCGCCCTCGATTCGAACGTGTTCGATCCGAAAAGCTGGCGGCGACTGGATTGGGCGGGCGATCGCGACGACGCGGCCACACGATCGCAGGTGGCGGCGTTGGGGCTCGATTTGGACAAACCGATGACGGTGCTGGATCTCTACAGTGCCTACGACCGCAAGGTGTGGTCCCAACCGAAATCTGAAGCCTTCAACACCATGCACAAGCTTTGCTTCGGCCTGACCACCGTGGCACTTCACGGCGCTCTGCTATCAGACGACAAAGAACTCGCGCAGCGCGTGCGGCCGACCATCGAGAGAATGGTCGCGGAGTTTGCTGCGCATCACCAGGCCTACCAGCGGGGCGAGAATTTCAATCGCACGGTCATTCTCGGGTTGCTGGCGCTCGGGCGTTGAAAACCCACCTTACGGACGCGATTTCAAAAACGCGATCAAATCCGCCATGGCTTTCGGCGTGATGGCGGCTTCCAGGCCCTCCGGCATGAGGGAGCGTCCCGTGTTCTCGAATCGGCGGATGTCCTCGCGTCGGATGTCGCGAACGCTGTTGTCGGCCAGTTTGAGAGAAATGCCGCCGCTCGATTCCGCGGTCACACGCCCTGTGATCACATCGCCCGAAGTCGTCGTGATGACGTGTTCCATGAACTCGGGGGCGACCTCGCGATTGGGATCGAGGATGTTGACCAGAATCCGCTCGGGCTCCCAATCGGCCACCACGGCGAGGTTGGGAGCGAGGTCGATCACTCCGGAATCATAGAACTTGTGACAGGCGATGCACACCGAGTTGAAGAGGGTTTTTCCTGCTGCGGGATCGCCGTTCATTTGCGGCACCTTTTTGTATTGTTCGACCACAAGATGGCGGCATTCAGTCGCTGCAAAGACGGACTCCGCCTTGGTGCGGATTTTCGGATCCTCATGGTGCAGGAGGAGGTCGCGTTGTGCGGGACCGATTTGGTAGGGTTGAACCAATCCCGATGCCAAGGCATCGAGCAGCCCGCCCAAGCGGTCCTTTTTCGCGAGGAGGAGCTGAACGACCTGGCTGCGCATTTCCCCGCTGTAGCCCGACCAGTGCGACAGCAACAGGTCGCCCACTTCGGGGTGTCCCGCCGCAATCGCTGACAACGCCTTCGCGGCTGAGGAATGAACGGACGAAGGTTGATCGGAGGCCAGCAGGCTTTCCAGAATCGGCGAGGCTGTTTCAAACGATGCGTTTTCCAAAAGCTCAATCGCCTGAACTCGGATGGGTTCTTCTTCTGCGCGAAGGACCGCGCGCCTGCCTGCTTCCAGCATCTGTGACTCGAGGAAATCAGAGCCCCCTTTCACTCGATTCGCCACATCGCTGAGTTTGGCTTTCGCGGCCCGCAATCCGGCAGCGAGGCCGCGTGTGACAGCCATGGCGGTGCGATCCGTGGTTTTGCGTTCGGCCAATTGGGCGAGCAGTGCTTCCCATCGCGGCGCTGGATTGCCCGCACCGACCATGCGTGCGAGCGGTGCCCAGATCTCTGACGATTCCGTGGATGTGGCAAACGCATCGTCGGCGAGGAGTCGAGCCAGCACTGCCGGTGCATGCAGAGCCACGGAGCTGAGAATGGCGAGACGGATCCAGTCGTCGTTGGCGTCCTTTTTGGACAGACGAACAAGGGC
>JAGRPD010000316.1:0-3000 GCA_020439875.1 Verrucomicrobiales bacterium | reverse complement strand
ACCTCAAACCGGACGGCCGCGTCCGGATCAGCGGCGCAATTTGCCAAGGTCTCGAGCAGAGCAGGCCATTCACGTGCTTTCAGGCAGGCGAGTCTGACTGCATTCACTCGAACGCCAGATGCGGCATCGCGAAGCGAGGCTGCGACGTCGTTTTCCTGCAGCAAACCCAGGCCGTGAAGGGTCCAAAGAGCGTGCAACCGGCCCAATGGGGCCTCGCTTTTCGAAAGCAGTCCGCGAACGGCATTTGCGACAGTTGAATCCTGTCGCTCAAACAACAAACGATGGGCTGTCTCGCGATGCCATGCATTGGGGTGCGCCAGCAGCGGGACCAAGTCTTGCGATGAAAGCTCGTCGAGATGGGGCGCCGCGCGGGGTTGAAAGCCCGGTGGCTCGAGCCGGTAGATGCGACCGCGATCCTTTCCGCGCTCCAAGTCCATGCGGGCGTGAAAATCCTCCGGCAGGGACCACGGATGCTCGATGGATTCGCGGTAAAAGTCCGCTATGTGCAGGCAGCCGTCCGGCGCGTTTGCAAAGCAGATGGGACGAAACCAGACGTCCCTTGAGGTGACCATGTCGGAGGCATTGTCGCTGGCCGGCTTGCGGGCGATGAAAGTGGGTCCCACGGGTTCAAGTTTGAGGCGGTAAACCAGGTTGTAACAGGGTTCCGCCACAAACACCGTTCCACGATGCCGCTCCGGATAAGCGTCGCCCCGATACACGATCGGCGCGGACGAGGACGTGGGGCTGCTGGGATCGCCGGGTTTCAGGCCGCGAGGCGGTCGGTAACCTTTGCGGGGAACGTGTTCGCGATCCTTGTAGCGCTGCAGCCGCCAGCCTTCGATCGAGGTCGTGGGAAAGAGCTGGATCGGTTCATTGGGATCGGGGCAGTTTTCCACGGCGCGACGCGTCGGCAGCCACGGATTCCGGTCGAGCGCTGACATCGGAAAGACCGCGTGCACGAGCGGCAGGCTGTTGTTGCACAGGAAACGATTGCCCCAATCATCAAAGGTGTTTCCGAACTGGATGCCGCCGGTGATCTTTTCGAACTTGGACAGGTCGTTGGGATCGATCCGAATGTCGTTGCGACCCAGATCGACGGCTGACCCGGAGCCCGCCGCAGGCACGTAAATGCGGCCACCATTGCTTGCGGACGCAATGTAGAGCTGGTGGTCCAGACCCCAGATGGGATTGTTGACCTCGGCCTGCACATTGTACTTCCGATATCCGGTGAGGATGCGCTCCCGCACATCTGCCTTTCCGTCGCCATCGGTGTCCTTCAGATACCAGAGATCGGGCGCGGCGGTGACAAAGATGCCGTCTTTCCAAGCTGCGATGCCCGTCGGCCACGAAAGCGATTCGGCAAAAACCGTCGCGGAGTCGAACCGGCCGTCGCCATCAGTGTCTTCAAGCCGCCGGATCTTGCCGATCGGTCTGTCGGTTGGATTCTCCTGCATCGGTTTGTGAGTCGCCTTGTCGGTGTAGGGGTAGTCATTCATCTCGGCGACGTAGAGCCGTCCCTTTGCGTCGTAACATAAGGCGACGGGATCGGTGACCAGGGGTTCAGCGGCGATGACCGTCATTTGAAATCCGTCGAGTGTTCGGAAACTGTCCGCCACCTCGGTCGCCGGTGTGGGCGGAACTGCCTCGATCTGCTGAGACCGCAGGTTGGTCGTCATCGACACCATGAACAATAGAAGCAGACTCGAACAAAAAGGTCTCATCGGGTTGGAGGATAGGAATGAGCGTTGGGCCAGGTCAGGCGGGCTTGGCCAGATTGCGGCAGGAATCGGAAAGCAGGCGATCGATTTCTGGTTCACAAAACGCCACGCTGACTTCATAGCCGCCCTGCGGATAGGCTTCGGCCGTCGGGAGATACCAGGGGCCGTCATCACCGTAAGCGGCGACGGCCACAAACCGGTCTGGAGCCATCTTCTGCGCCGCGAGTTGATACTCGACGAAGACTTCCCCGGGAAGATGAAGCAGGGCCGCCTGGCCATTGAGATGAAGCGCGCTCAGCACCAGCGGACGCTGCTGCGCGCAACGCAGCAGCCAGGTGCGGCGGAACACACTCCGATTGCGCACGGCGTCGCTGGTTCGCGGCGAGCGAATCAAGGCTTCGAGTTCGTCGAGGGTGGGAGACACTCGGCCTTTCGGCAGAAGTTCGAGAGTCTTCCATGACAATGACCGAATCGGCTGAGGAACCAGCCTGGCCCCGGCCGTATGCATGGCGGCGGCGATGCGGTCGGCGAGCGCCTGGGTGGTTTTGAAGGTCAGGTCGGTGTACTTTCCCGCATTGATGTTTCCGGCGCATCCGGTGAAGTAGATGTGCGCGCAACCGGGTTCCTTTTGCTGCATGGAGCGTCTCGCCAGCGCGGGAAACTCGGCACTGACGAGTCCGTCATGCGGGAGGCTGATCGGGTGCACCGCGTAGTAGTGGCAGGCCGCGATCTTCTCGTCGCCATCGAAAAAGGCGACGGTCTTGAGCATGGGATCGATCAGTCCGTCATCGAGTTCGAGCAGTTCGGGATGGGATTGGAAACACGTGACACCGCGGTTGATCCGGACACGACCGTCATCACCGAGGATGCGCCGGTTGCAGGCCACCCGCTCCACCGGCGCCTCCGCCGTGGCAACCGCGCTGACCGGCCGCGCCTTCTTCACCGCCCCGGCGACAGCCACCCGGGCGCGATCCATGACTTCGCTGAAGAAGCCCGTGTCCATGATGGAGGGCTCCATCCCGTGCTGGGTGAGATACTCCTGCGACTCAAGGCAGGCGAACGGTGCATTGTGCTGGTGCACCGTGTGCACGGTGACGCGATCGGGCGAAGTGCCCGCGCCTTCGGCAAGCGCGCGCCGCCACTGCAGGTGCGCCTCGTTCAGGATTCCGGTCCAGTCCACGGCGCACAACACGATGGGCTGGCCCGCGCCGAGAATCACCAGGCCCAGCGCTTCGAGGGGATCTCCGATCTTCGTGGCCGGCGTGATCCATCCTCCGCAAAG
>JAGRPD010000315.1 GCA_020439875.1 Verrucomicrobiales bacterium | reverse complement strand
CGCGCCAAGTCCTGAACCTCTCGGGACTCTGGAGGGTAGGTTGCACTTCAAAGAGTGGTGCTGCTGAATTCTGGGAAGAAAAAGAAGACCCCAACGCAGAGACCATCCGAGGTATCACAGCCCCTCAGGAGTCCATTTCCATGCTGCAGCGTCGAGGGGTTGGGTGATGCCTTTTAAATCTCGGGGCTTGCATGGACGCTGCTCTCCCTTGGCGTTCAGCCAGTCTGCGGAAGCAATCACATTCATCTTCGGGTGCTTCGTTTTCCCCAAATCATCATCCGCGCAGCCGCAGAGGCGGCAGGCGATGACAACTTCCCTGCCGATCGCCTGATACCGCAGGGAGCCACCCGTGGGCACCCGCACCTCGCGACCCCAGTGCAGAGCCGCTCGCAGATAGGGAGGATCGGGTTCCTCGGCGTCCATGAAACCCGCCACCGCACCCGGCAATGCCTCCACCACCTGCCAGGAGTAATCCGCCGCCTCCTTCCGGGAACTGAAGTGGGCCATGTCGAAAAGTGCGATGACCCCGTCTCCGGTGAAGGAATACACCGATCCCCGATGACGATGGACGGTCTGGCAGATGCGGGTGACACAGCCCTCGATCAATTCCGGTGCCTTATCCGTCATGCAGGCGGTCGAATTGCCAATGTCCACCACCAAAAGGGCACCCTCCAGCAGACGGGGTGAATGGCCATTCTCTCCTGAGAGAAATCGTCTTGCCGTGTGGGCGATCCAGCGCCTTGTCTTGCCCACGGCGCGTACAACCTCAAAAATATCTCCACAGGCCTCTAGTTCCACGGCCACGACCCCTGAGAACCGGTTATGCTTTTGCTGGCACAGCTCGATGGCCAGTTCCAGCCAAGGCTTGTAATCGGGATAGAAGTGATAGGTCCCCGGGCACAGATCAGCCGCATGGGTGCGCGCATGATCAGACATGTGCATGTGCCCAATCCACGGCATGACATCAGGCTGCCGGGCCGCCGCCTCCTGCACCTCGCTGCCACTGCGTGCTTCATCTCCTTGCGTCAGCATCATGTGTGCTAGATCGATGTTCAGCAGCACGCGGTCCAGCCAGCGGAATGACGTATCTTTGGCGAGTTCTTTCCGCAGTTCGGCAAAGCGAGAGACTTGATCCATGAGGTACACCTCACCCGGCTCGATCTCCAAACATAGACTCGGCAGCCGTCCTGCTGCTGCACCACCAGTCGGCTCGGTCTGCTCGAAGACCTCCCGCAAACTCTGGCACAAGGCCTGCGTCCGTTCCCGCCGCGCCTCACTCAAGTCGGCCTGGCTTTTCTGCACCGACTCTGGAACCGCCGATCCTGCCACAATCTCCACGTAATGGCACCCCAGCTGCTCAGCCAGCCGCAACGAGTTTGCCAAAGCCGCTACCGATTGCTGGCGCAGAGTCTCCTTATTTTCATCGCCCGCTGCCGGAAGACTGATCAGCGGCCAGTAGGTTGCGAGCGCCGTAAACCGGGGTCGAGGTCCCACGAGGCGACCTTTGAAATTCTCGGCCAAAAATTCGATCAACGCTTCTGCCAAAGTCTTCACGTCTTCCGCGCTCAACGCCGCAGCGAACGCTAGGGGCGATTGCAGTTCCGAGCTTTCAGCTGGGCCGGGGGCGTCTGCGACTCCCGGATTTACTTCTCTCCTGGCTTCCCGCCGCTTTTTCAATGCCTTTTGATACCAGGGTATGTCCGTGTGGTTGAGAAAATACAAATCATGCAGCGCCAGTTGCTGCTCCAACCCAAGACGTAATGCGAGAAGATCTGGCTTTGTGCGTGCCTGTTTCGGGGTCGGACTGTGCCAAGAACTGATGAGGCTGACTTCAGGAAGCTCCATAACGAATCACTTTGCGCCTCCGGTTTCAGGTCTGAAACGGCGTAGCACCCACTCGTCCATGCTCGTCACGTTCCACAGCAGCACCGCCGAAGGTAGGGGGAAAACCGCCCCATCAGACCCTTCTGCTACCGCAGGCTGGGTCGCATCCCACAGCATCATCAGAGCTGGTAGCATCACGGGAATGTTCGGCACGGATTGTGCGGACGGATGCCAAAGCTCCACTCCCCAGTAGTAACCGCGTTGCAGCTCTCCCGACTGTGGCTGCCAGTCTCGGCCCTTGTTGTAGCGGCTGCGCACTTCGCGCTCACTCATCAGCCGAATGACAAACCGCCAGTGTTCGATCTCGCGCAAATGTTCCTCTCGATGTGCCTCGGCACAGCACTGGAGCGACTCACAATAACGCAGAAGCACCTTCTGGAGCCGCCCTTTCATTTGCAGGTGGGCCGCTACAAATCCTCGCGCCGCCTCTCGGATCTTGTCCAAGCCCAGGCGCAAACCTCGCGGCCCCACGGCCAGGAAGTGTACGCCACGTAGGGGCTCCAAACGCAGCGCCGAGTTCAGCAATCTCTCCGCCGTCCATTCAGAAAACGGACCCTGCAGCACATCGTGCCCCACTAGCCGACCAGGCAGCTCGGCGTGATCCTCTCTGCCTTGCCTCCTGTCATCCTCGGGCAGTGGAAGATTCAAATCGAGGTCTGGTATTTCGTGAGGCGAGTGCAGCAGGTGCATTCCCAGGATCAAAGCCGCGTGGGAGGCCGGGCTGCCTTTTTCCTCTGCAGCCGATAGGGTGGGACTGCCTGCCCTGTCGGTGGTTTCGTGCGCTGCTGTTCCCGGCGTAGAGGGGTACACCGGCAGCAGATCCTCGGAGACCATCATGATCACCGGCATGCCGTTGGCCAGCGTATCGGTGAGGCAACGCAACGCATCCATTTTGACCTGTTTCTCCGTGTACCCTTCGCGCACGATAAAGTTCGCGATGAAGCCTCCGCAATCGCATTGCTCGTCTAGAACCTTGAGCGCTTCATCCAAGCGGACCCCAGCCGTGGCGGATTGTTGATTGCCCTGCTTGGCGAGTTGCCAGTCGAATTCCCTCTGGCTAACCGGCTTGCAACCAAACCTGCCCATCACCAGGTGCAGTGCCTGGCTCAGGGCCAGATGCACGCAGGTGGTTTTTCGGCGTTCATCGTCAAACCGCGGTGCCATGAACACGGCGCTGCGAAATGGCATCACTCCCAGGCGGGCGGAAGAGGAATTGGTGGTGATCAGGTGATACCTCGGTCTCAGCATGTGCGCTGGCGTGGTGATCTCGGCCTCGATCACATGGTGATATCCCTGGTCTTCCCCTCCGTGTACCAGTTCCACAACGTCATTATCGCGATTCGATTCCTCTCGGCGGATATCCGGCGGTCGCAATGCGACGAAGCCGAGGTACTTGCCAACGTGTTTGCCGTGCTGATCCTTCCTGCAGGTTCGTTCGAAAACATGAACTCGGACGGCAAACCGGGTGGGACATGCCAGCGCGTAATCTAGCAGGTACTCGTCACGCCATGTCGGGCTTGGCGAAAAGTGTGTGCGTCCGATCTCCAGTTCCGTCCGGTAGGCTCGAAACAGGCGATTCAGTTCCTCCAACACCTGCGCGGCATCGCTGCCCTGGTAAAAGTTTTCAAGAACCCCCTGGATACCGAGATCGACCGACTCAGGATCGCATTCATCGCACAATCCGTAACCTGCATCGTAAAGCAGGCTGCGGTACGGGTCCACCGGTTCCAGGTCCATCGTCAAGCAGCAGTCGGGAGTTTGCGCGGCGATTCAACCAACCACCCCAAACCTTTGCAATGGTTTTTTAATCAGAACGAAACTTTTGCTCGTGCAAATGACCTCATTGATTCTGAGGGCGCTTCGATTCGCTGATCCTGAAATTGCCTACTGACCAAATATCTGAGGAACGCGGGATTCCCGCTTCATCATTCCGAACCTCTTTGACCCCAATCTTACCTGGTAAAAGCAGCTCGTGCTCGCTGCCGCGCCGCAGCCAACGAAAAGGGCGTGGAAGCCATGGCGGGCAGTTTCTCTTGCAGCTCTTTTTCTTCGAGCGCAAAGCGGCCGTTCACCATTTCGCAACGGTCATCATCCAACGCAAAGATGGCCAGATAAAAGTCCTTGATTCCTGCCTTGTCCGTTTTTTCGACCGCGTTGCTTCGGACTGTGTCGAGCAGCGCCATCAGGGTCTCCTCGTCGGTCGCTACCTCAATGCTGTCCTCGGCAGTTCGTTCGGCGGTTTCAGCGGGATGGGTCGGGTGGATCTTGAGCCAATTTGTCAGAGCTGGCCGGAAGGCCGGACTGACGCCGCGGAACACTGCGTGGGCACTCATGAGTGGATGGGATGGTCTGCCAAAAAGAGAACGATTGAAGCCACGGATTCGGGAACTATAAAAACCATAACTCCTTTCGTCAAAAACTTTTCACGCTCACCCGTACTACTCAAATAGCCTCGAGGAAGCCCGTTCACTGAATTCAACGAAGCAGAAATCACGAATCGTGATTCTCTGTCAAGCAATTCCTTACTTTTTCTTATCGGGCCCTCAGCGCGCTTCATCGCGCCAAGTCCTGAACCTCTCGGGACTCTGAATGTGCCAGTGCCTTGGCTGGGGCTGGCGTTAGATCCGCTTGCTGCTGTGGCGGATGAGGCCCACCATGACGCCTTGGACTTGAAGTTCCTGGGCGGGGATGAGGTCGGGGTAATCGGGGTTTTCCGCTTTGAGAAAGGGCACGCCGTCTCGTAGGAGGTAACGCTTGAGGGTGGTCTCGCCATCGATGAGGGCGGCGACGATGTCTTTGGGGCGCGGCTCGCGAAACTCGAGGATGACGTAATCTCCGCTGAGAATGTGGGCGTTGATCATGGAGTCTCCGCGCACTTTGAGGGCGAAGGTGCGGGCTCCGCGGGAGATGCCGAGGGTGTCGATATCGACCGAGATGCTGCCCTCCCGCGCTTGCTCGACGGCGGAGGCGAGGCCGGCGGGGATGTGACCAAAGACGGGGATGTCGAGGATCTGGGGTCGGTCGAGCTGCTCGGGGAAGACGACGGCGCGTGCCTTGTGAGCGAGACGCTGGATGACGCCTTTTTTCTCCAGGGCGCGCAGGTGGCTCATGGCGGCGGTCTGGCTGGCAAAACCAAAGTGGCGCTGGATCTCCCGGGTGGAGGGCATGACGCCGTGCTGGTGCTGATGGTTGCGCAGGTATTCGAGCAACTGTGACTGCCGTTCGGTCAAAGCGATGTCTGGGGTGTGCATGAGCGTGTTGGCTGTTCCGTCGAACACTTGCGCATTTGATGAGGTTGGCAAGGCGTTTTTCAAATGCAAATTTCGAGGCATAATGAGAGTCATGATTGATTGGATGCTTCGATTGAGCGGACGCGGTGGCGTTTTGCTGGTGGGATTTTCTCTGCTGGTGCACGGAGGGCTGGCGGCGGAGTCGGAAAAGACCGCCGTGCCGGAGATCGGTGTGGCGGATGCGACGAAGGAGGGGCGCTTGCCACTGAATGCGCAGGCGATGAGCCAGCGGGCGGCGAAGGCGTTTGCGGCGGGCGACTGGAAGACGGCGCGGGAGGTGTATGAGGAGCTGCTCAAACTGGAGCCTTACAATGCGCTGGTATGGGCGAATCTCGGGGCGGTGGAGCAGCAGAGTGGGCGATTGAATGAGGCGGTGGAAGCGTTTGAGCAGTCGGTCCGGTTCAATCCGGCGTTGGTACAAAGCTGGATCGCTCTGGGGCTGGCCTACTCGGACCGGGGGGATTTGTATTTGGCGGTGTCGGCTTTGACCCGGGCGATTCACGAGGATCCGGTGGATGCGAGGCCGCACAATTACCTGGCGATCGCGATGAAGCGAATCGGCTGGACGCAGGCGGCGCAGGCGGAACTGCAGCGGGCGGTGGAGCTGAAGGAGGACTATGGCATTGCGCACTTCAACCTAGCCCTGACCTACCTGGAGCAGCGTCCGGCGGCCATGGAGCTGGCGCGGCGTCACTATCAAAGGGCGCGAGATTTGGGCGTGGCGGCGGATGAGATCGTGGAACTGAAGCTGGCGGCCACGGAGCGGGAGCGCGAGCCGAAGACCAAGGAGTGACGGTGGAGGCGGGTGGACGCGAGTGGGATGTGGCGGCGCAGCTGGAGGGGCTGCGGGGGGCGGACTTGTGGCGGCGACTGAGGCCGGTGAGGGGGCTGGCGGCGGGTAGGCTGGAGCGTGAGGGTCGGGAGCTGGTGGATTTTTCCTCCAACGACTATCTGGGTCTGGCCTCATCGGCTGAGTTGGCGGCGGCGCTGGCGGAGGGGGCGGCGAAATACGGGGCGGGAGCGGGGGCGTCGCGATTGATCTCGGGCACGCGGGCTGCGCATGAGGCTCTGGAGGAGGCGCTGGCGGTGTGGAAGGGGACGGAGGCGGCGTTGACTTTTGGCAGTGGCTACGCGGTGGCTTTGGGCGGGATCCCGGCGCTGGTGGGGCGGGGAGATACGATCCTGCTGGATAAGCTCTGCCACGCTAGTCTGGTGGATGCGGCGCGGCTCAGTGGGGCCACGCTGCGGGTGTTTCCGCACAATGGATTGGAGAAGCTGGAGCGGCTGCTGGCGGGGGCCAAAGGGCGGGTGCTGGTGGTGACGGAGTCCGTTTTCTCCATGGATGGCGACCGGGCGCTGCTGCGGGAGATCGTGGAAATGAAGGAGCGCGCGGGGGCGTGGCTGTGGCTGGATGAGGCGCACGCGGTGGGTGTGATGGGGCCGCGCGGGACGGGGCTGGCGGGTGAGCTGGGGTTGTCGGAGCGGGTGGATTTGCAAATGGGAACGCTGAGCAAGGCGGCGGGTCTGGGTGGAGGCTACCTGGCGGCACGGCGGGAGGTGGTGGACCTGCTGATCAATCGAGCGCGCAGCCTGATCTACTCGACCGCTCCACCTCCGGCACTGGCGCATGCGGCGGTGGTGGCGCTGGAGCTGCTGGCGGGTGCGGAGGGGGAGGCGAGGCGGGAGCGGTTGTGGAGCAGGGTGCGGCAGCTGGGGCAGGTGCTGGAGATGCCCGAGCCTGCCAGCGCCATCGTGCCTGTGATGCTGGGTGAAAGTGCGCGGGCTTTGGCTCTGAGCGCGCGATTGGAAGAGGCGGGCTGTTTGGTGCCGGCGATCCGTTACCCGACGGTGGCGCGGGGGGCGGCGCGGCTGCGGATCACGCTGTCAGCCAGCCATGAAGCGGGTCAGGTCGAAGTCCTTGCCGCGAACCTTCGTCGAGCCCAGGCGGAGCTGGGGTGAGGTGAGGCGGCCCAGCCATTGCCGACGCTGAAGGGCGGCCAAACCGGGATGGCGACGGTGCAGCTCCGCGTCGCCACGCAGCTGGCCGTAGCGGGCGAGCGTGCGCAGCAGGTGGCGGCTGGTTTCCGCCTGGGCAAAATGGGCGCGGGCATGCTCGCGACCCGCGCTGCCCAGGGTCTCGCACAGGGCGGGGTCACCGAGGAGGCGGGCGAGATGGCGGGCCAGTTCTTCAGGTTGGCGTTCCTCAGCGAGCAGGCCCGTTTTTTCATGCAGCACCATCTCGGGCACGCCGGCGAGACGGGTGGAGACGCAGGGCAGACCCGCCGCCATGGCCTCCATCAGCACGGTGGGCAGATTGTCCATGCCGCCGTCTGATTCGGTGGCGCAGGCGAGGGCGAAAACTTGCGTCTCTTCGGTGAGGCGGCGGATGATCTCCGGCATCGGCAACGGGCCAGTGAGTTCGACTTGATCGCTGAGGCGCAGCGCTTGGATCTGCGCGCGCAGCTCGGACTCCAACGGCCCTTCGCCGACGATTCGGCAGTGAAAAGCAAGGCCTTGATCTCGCAGCCGTCCGCAGGCGGTGATGAGATCGGCGTATCCTTTTTTTTCAATGAGTCGGCCCACGCTGAGGATGCCGCCGGGAGCGTGGCTGCGATCGGCCTGAGCGCGGGCGGCGATGATGGGATCGAGGTCGAGACCATTATAGACGCGATGCACGCGGGCGGCGGCGGTGGGGAAACGCTGGCGCAATTGATCGGCGGTGAAATCGCTGACGGTGACGACGAGCGCGGCGTCTTCGAAGAGTTTTTCAAAAGCAGGCTGCTGCTCGCTAGGTGGGCAAAAGATGTCGTTGGCGTGGGCGGTGAAGCTGGTGGTGAGTCCTGCAAATTTTCGCAACCACCAGCAGGTGCGGGCACCGACGCCGGCGAAGTGGGAGTGGACGTGGCGGGGGGCGTGTGGGCCGAGCTGCTGCAGATCGTGGGCGATCCAGGCGGCTTCATAGACGCGGGCTTTATCGGGCAGATCCCCCCAGTGACGCAGGCAAAGCGCGGCGGCTCGCGGCAGGGTATGGTCGTCTTTCCACGCCCGCACCGCATCACGCAAGGCCTCGCGGGGTGGCAGCACGCGGACGTCCGCAATCAGCTCCTCGGGAAAGTGCTGGATGGCTTCGTCGCGCGTGTCGCGGATCGAATAAATCCGAGGTCGCACCCCCTGCCGCCGCAGCTCCTGGATCTCGCGCACGCAGAAGGTCTGCGTGAAGGAGGGGAAGCGCTCGAAGACGTAGGCGAGGTGAGGAGGATCGGCGTGGTTCAAGATGAGGAATACAAGATGGGTTGGGCCAAGACGCAAGGGGGGATGCGGATCGGGGCGAATGCAGATCCCAACTTTTCAGTTCCATCCCTGAAGGTGGCCTGCCAATGTTTCGAGGGGCTCTCGAAGTCGCCCTCCGTACGGCCCGCCGCCCTGCAGCGTTCTCCATCCTCTTGACGGGAGTGCTTTTTGGATGCTTCGATCTCACGCAGACGAGATAACAGCCGCAAATGAGTGATTCGACCGACCAATGGCATTTCTTCCCGTGTTCGATGGGAGAGGATCAGGCTTTCATTTTCTTGAACACGGGAATCGCAAACTCAATCCATTTGGCCCCAGCTTTTTTGGCCAAGTTGCGATTGGCCTACAAGGCTCCGAAGGAAAACGGCCTTCCGTCGAAAGAAGAATTTGAGCAGGTTAGTGCGATCGAGGATCGGATTGAAGCGTTTTCCAAGGAAGGCCATGATTGGTATGTGGGCCGTGTTACGGTGGGCGGTCGCCGAGTTTTCTATGTCTATACCTCCAGGGATGAATCGACTTGGAGGCAGTTTCTAGAACAGCTGGAGGTCGAGTCTGGGTATGACCTTCGACTCACCTATGGCGAGGACCCGGAACGGAAGGGATATCATGATGACCTCTATCCGACGGACGATGATTGGCAGGTGATCAACGATCTGCAAGTAATCGAGAACCTTGAAAGTCACGGCGATGATGGGTCTGAACCCCGGAAGATTGATCATTGGATCTACTTCGACGATGAGCCTTCCTCGAAGGATTTTGTGATCTGGGCTGAGAGCGATAGTTTTACGGAAGAACCCGGACAATCTCACGTGACCGATGATGGCGGGTATTGCGTCCGGTTGTTTCATCATGGGACGGTGAAAATTGATGATATCAGTCGCCATACGCTGGCACTTCGACGCAAGGCAGCTGAACTTGGCGGAGATTACGATGGCTGGGAAACTTTGATCCTCCCATCGAGCGAACAGTGAGAGGCGGGGCATGACTGGATGCGCCGGGTGAGGTGTAAGGGGCCATGGATCTGAAGAACTGAATGAAGCGCTGCGGACTGTTGGTCCGAAAAGATTTGGACGAAGAGTGGGACGAGGATTGCGCTGGCTCCGTAGCCGCGTTTGTCAAAACGTGGCCGTTCGGCTCCCTGGCGCACAATCCACCAGGGACTCCCCCACCCGCTGAGGGCGAGATGGCTCTCAGTATGGCCTGCAGCCTTTTATTCTTCGCGCATCCAGAGGATGGAGGTGGGGCCGCCGCTGCCGTTGGGGGAGCCGCGGGAGACGACGCTGAGCTGCCGGGTCATGTTGCCGACGCGGGCGCGGGCGACGATGCGGCGGGTGCTGCTGCTGACGGAAAGGCGGGAGGAGAGGCCGGCGGGATCGGCGACGGAGAGGCCGAGCTGACTGGCGGCGGAGGCGAGATCAGCGATGGGAATGTCGTCTTCAGTATGAGGGATGCCATCGGGACCGAGGCGGCGGTTGCGCAGTTCCGTGGTGAGACGCAGGTCGGCTCCGGTGAGGGCGGAGAGCAGCTCGGGCTGGGCTTCATTGACATCGACTGCGCCACTGGCATAGACGCTGAACCATTTGCGCCAATTGGGATAGGCCTGCTCCACCAACTCCATGCCCTGTACTTCGGCCATTTCTTCAACGGAACGGAAGGGGCGGTTGAAGGGATAACCGGGGCGATTGTAGGCGTGGGCTTCGGCTCCGGGCTGGTGCTCGTAGGGATCGGCGTCCACCCAGTCGATGAGGTTGTTGATGAGTCGGTCGGCGGTGGGGAGATCGGTGATGCCCCAGTATTGCAGGATGCGGCGCAGGGTGGCGCGATCTTCTTGCAGCAGCAGGATGTTGGGGTTGATGAGGCCGTCTTCTCCGGTGACCAGGACGTCCAGTTCCTCAGCGGCGCTGAGGCGCTGATGCAGCAGGGGGTCATCGGGTTTCACATCGGGATGCATGGCCAGGGAGACGCCGGACTCGGCCAGTTGGCGGGCCTCGAAGGCCTGACGCCGCGCGGAGTCGAACTCCACGTCCTGCATCACTAGCAGGGAGGTGCCTCCGACCAGGAAAATGAGGAGCGCGATGATCCACAGTACCGCCATGAGCGCGCTGCCTCGGCGATGGCGGGGCGGGGTAAGGGTGAGCTTCATCTCGGGCCGGTGGGGGCGGGCTGCGCGGGGCTGGCGGGGGCGGCCATCAGGGTGCTGCGTTGCACGGGCGGGATCCAAAACACCGCGCGCTGTTCCACGCCGTCATCCAGGCGAAACAGGAGTTCCGCCAGCAGGGGACGGTTGGGACTCTGCCAGGCGTTTTCCCAGCGCTGTCCGCCGGGATCAAAAAACTTCCACTCGAACTGGCCCGCGCCATCGATGAGGGGCAGTGCGGGCTGGTCTCGGCGGGTGCTGACCGGTTGTCCCGCCCGCAGTTGGGCGGTCTGTTCGGCATCGAGCAGGCGCAGCAGGATGCGCAGGGAGCCACCGGGCAGTTTCTCGGCGGCCAGCTCCACGGCGGTATCCGGTGCCAGGGGATCTCCGGGGGAAAAGCAGGTGCCGCCATTGATCACGGTGATGGAGGGCAGGTAGGTGCCGCCGCCGGAGCGCACGGCCAGGCGGATCTCTGCCTCGCCGGGTAGGTTGCGAAAGGAGCGCCGGAGGAAGTCGATGAAATTCTGCCGCACCATGTGCCGCTCCTGCCCGTCGGCCAGATCGGTGCTCAGCTCCATGGTGCTTTTGGCGATGCTGAAAATGCCGGACAGCAGCATGGCGAGCACGCCCATGGCGATGACGATCTCCAGCAGGGTGAAGCCTGCGGGCGACGGGGATCGATGCGGGCGTAGGGAGAGCGTCATGGACTGGGGCCGGGGCCGGGGGCCAGCGGGGTCATGGGCTGATTGATCGGGATCGGGCTACCTCCTGTGGGGACGAAGGCTCCGGCGTAGCGCAGAGTTTGGGAGGACATTTCCATCGTCCGGCCGCCCTCAGGCCAGGTGGCGCTGGCGATGATGCGAAACATGCCGCCGAGCACGCGACCCTCCTGATTCCGGAGATCCTCCACGGGGATGACGCGGACGTGATAGCGCACCGAGCGGTTGTCGGCTTGCAGTTGCTGGTCCAGCTCTTTGAGGATGGGGGCCTTGCTGTATTCATCCATCAGCGTTTCCAGGCTCTGCTCCACTTCGCGGATGGTGCGAGACTCCAGCGTCATGGTGCCCATCAGCCGCATCACTTTGACCAGGGCCAGCGCGGCGACGGAAAAGACGCCGAGAGCGAGCATGACCTCTAGCAGCGTCATGCCCCGGCGGCGGCGGGCGGAGGTGCGGCGGAGGATCATGGTGTGAGCGCGGCGGCATCACTCACCGGGGCACCGGTGAGGGGGTTGAATCTCAGTTCCAGCAGCGAGTCAGGTCCTTCGAGGCGGACGCGGATGGGTTCGCACAGACCCTGGGCACCGATTTCCCATCGCTGCCCAGCGGCGGGCTCCCAGGAGGTCTGACCCCAACGGCGCAGGTAGAGGGTGACATCTGCGGGCAGGGTGCAGGTGGTGTCCGGTGCTTCGCCGAGGCCGATGAGGGCGAAGCGATCCTTCTCAAACGCGATGGCAAAACCGCGTCCCTGCAGGGTGGCGGCGCGCACGCCGAGCTTGGCCAGGCGCACCAGTTCGTTGCGGGGTTTCAGGGTAGATTCGTCATTCTCCAGCTTCTGGTAGGCAAAGGACGTGACGCCGACGAGCAGGGTCATGATCGCCATCACGGTGATCATTTCCAGCAGGGTGAACCCACCTGCGCCGCGACGGTGACGCGGTGGGTTGCTGCGGCGAGCGGCGGCCTTTTTACTGGTCAAACCAGATGTCATCCTCGGTGCCTTCCTTTTTGTCGGGGCCAGCCGAGAACAGGTCGTAACCGGTCACCTCGTTTTTGCCCGGATTGTGGTAAATGTACTTGGTGCCCCAGGGATCGATCAGCTCGTTCTCGCGAGCAAACGCCTTCCAGGGCTTGCCTTGCATGCTGGCGGGTTTGGTGATGAGACCGTTGAGATCAGTGGGCATCAGGCCGCCGGAGTAGGTTTCAAAGCGCTTCAAATTGATCGAGATGGCATTCAATCCCGCACGCGCTTTCTGGACTTTGGCGTCGTTGCCAACACCGCGCAGGGAGAAGGCTGCCAAACCGATGAGGACGGAGATGATGCCGAGCACCAGCATCATTTCCATGAGGGTAAAGGCTGAAGTGGACCGCCGAGGGGAACGTTGGGTGTGTTGCATGGTTGTGGGTGGATGAGTTGGGTGGGAGGAAAAATAGGGCGCTCCGCAGGGGCACTCCGGCTCAATGGCGGCTGCGCACGGCGTTCATGGTTTCGAAGATGACGGAAATCATCATGTAGGCCATCACACCGACGAGCAAGGCCATCATCAGGATGATGACGGGCTGCATCATGGCCACGGCGCGCTCCAGGGTGCGGCCCAGCTCTTTGGCGCAGCGGTCGGCGGCGCGGCGCAGGGTCTCTCCCAGCTCGCCGGTGTGCTCGCCGATGCGGATCATCTCGATGAGGTTTTGAGGGAAGAGTTCGGTGCGCTCCAATGCGCGTGAGAGGGAGCCGCCGTCGCGCACCAGATCGGTGGCGCGGTCGATGCGGCTGCGGATCAGGGTGTTGGCATTGACCCGAGCGGCCAGTTCCAAGCCGCGCAGCAAGGGTAGCCCGCCGAGCGTGAGGCTGGCGAGCGTTTCCAAAAACTGGCTGTGGAAGCTGGCCAGCAGCACCGGCCCCAAGAAGGGCAGCCGCAGCTGCAGGCGATGCCAGGCGGGCCGACCCGCAGGGGAGCGAGCCCAGGCCACCAGCGAGCCGATCAGCACGACCACGCCTCCGAGCAGGAACGGCCAGGCGGTTTTCAGAAAATCCGAGACGGCCAGCAGCACGCGGATGCCGGTGGGCAGGCCGCCCTGCAAAGACTGCACCATCTCGGTGAGCTGGGGGATGAGGAAGGTGGCAAAGAGGATGCTCACGCCCAGGGCTGCGGTCAGCAAAAAGGCGGGGTAGATCAGGGCCACGCTGACCTTGCCTCGAATCTCGCGCGCGGCGGCCAGGTAGGCGGACTGGCGCTGCATCGCGGTACCCAGGGAGCCGCCGGCCTCGCCCGCTGCCGCCACGGCGCAAAACAGCTCACCGAAGGAAGGAGATACCTGGCGCAGAGCCTGGCTGAAGGGATGGCCCTCCCGCACCAGATCGCCGATGCGCTTCGCGGCAGCGCGGTGGGGTGTGAGTTCGCCACGGCCTTCCATCAGCTTCAGCGCGGGCTCCAGACGCATGCCGGCGGTGAGCAGCTCCGCCAGTTCCTCGGCAAACAGCTGCACCTGAGTGGTACTGAGTTTGATGGGACCGGTGGGTAGTTTTTTTGCGGAGGTTTTGCTGCCAGTTTTGGCCGCAGCAGCCGTGGCTGAGGCCTTGCCGTTTTTTCCGGCCGCCGCATGGCTCGCCTCGCGGATTTGGAAAGGCTGCAACCCTTTGCCACTGAGCTGGCGCACGGCGGTGGCGCGATCAGCCGCGTCCACGGAGCCACTCACAGTGCGGCCGGTCGGATCGGTGGCTTGATAGGCAAAGGCGGGCATGGTGTCTCAGCGAAGATACGCGTCAACCTTCCGCAGCGGTGACGCTCATGACTTCCTCCACGGTGGTTTTTCCGGCCAGCACCTTCTGCAAACCGTACTCCCGCATGGGGCGATATCCGTCTGCCACGGCCTGCTGGCGCAGGGTGGCCTGGCTGGCTCCAGCGGTGACGAGTTCTCCCATCGCAGCGGTGAGGCGGACCAGTTCGTAAATCGACATCCGGCCTCGATAGCCCGTCTGACGGCAGGCCTCGCAGCCGCCCTCCCGGGCCCGATACACGGTGCTCGTCACGCTGCCGGTGTAGCCCAGCTCACGCAGCTTTTCCTCAGCCTGCGGATCGGGCTCCTTGCACTCGGCGCAGAGCAGACGCACCAGGCGCTGGGCAAAAAACGCCCGCACGGAGGAGGCCACCAGAAACGGCTCCACCCCCATATCGACCAGACGGGTGATGCCGCCGATGGCGTCGTTGGTGTGCAGGGTGGAGAAGACCAAGTGACCGGTCAAGGCGGCGCGGATGGCGATCTCCGCCGTCTCCAGATCCCGCATTTCTCCGACCATGACGATGTTGGGATCTCCCCGCAGAATGGAGCGCAGACCAGTGGCAAAGGTCAGCTCGATCTCGGGACGGACGGCGATTTGTACCACGCCGGGCAACTTGTTTTCCACCGGATCCTCGATGGTGACGATGCGGCGGTGCTCGGTGTTGAGCTGGGAGAGAAAGGTGTAAAGCGTGGTGCTTTTGCCCGAGCCGGTGGGACCCGTGACGAGGATGATGCCGTTGGGTTTTTTCAGCAGCGCATCGATGTCCTGCCGCATCCAGGGCTCGATCCCCAGCCGCTCCAGGTTGAATTTTTCCTGCCCCAGCAAGCGCAGCGAGATACTCTCTCCCTCCACCGAAGGGATGGTGGCCACGCGTACGTCGATGAATTGACCGCCGATTTGCAGGTTGATGCGACCGTCCTGAGGCAGGCGGCGCTCGGCGATGTCGAGTTTGGCCATCACTTTCAGACGGGCGATGACGGACTGCTGCAGCTGCTTGATGTTTTCCGGCACGGGCACCTCCCGCAGGCGGCCATCGATGCGGTAACGCATGCGCAGTTTGTCCTCCATCGGCTCCACGTGAATGTCCGTCGCGTGCTGCTCCAGCGCCTCGCGGATGATCTGGTTCACAAATTTCACCACCGAGGCCTCTTCGTCGTCCTCATCGATGATGTTGGCTTCATCCCGCATCTCGAGATCGGCGGCATCGATGTCGCGGCCTTTGAGGATCTCTTCGAAGGTGTCGGCCCCCACGCCGTAAAAATCGCGTAAGGCCGTCAGCAAACGCCGCCGAGGGGCCAGGCACCAGCGCACCGGCACATGCACCTCCCGCGCCACCGCCTGGCGGGCCAGCAGGTCAAAGGGGTCCGTGGTCGCCAGCAGCAGCTTGCCCGAGAGAGCGGGGTGTTCCTCCGCCTCGGCAGATTCCGTGGCATCATCCTCCACCGACAGCGGCAGCAGCTGGTGGCGCAGCGCCACCCGGGCGGGCAGCAGGCGCTTCAGCAGCGGGGCCTCCGCCGTGTCGGGCGCGGGCATTTCCATCCATTCCAACCCCAAGCGACCCGCCAGCCCAGCCAGAAAGCGCTCTTCATCCAGCCCATCCTGATCCAGCAACTGAGGCACCACGCCCGAGGCCGGAGTGCCCACCGGAATGGCCGCACCACGCAGGCCACCCTCCTCCAGACTGGCCGTCAGTGCCTGGTGAATCCCCGTCATGGGCGTGGCTCCATCTGCGTCGCCTCGGTCACGGCCTCCATCTGACGTTCGGCCTCTTCCGCAGCACCCGAGGGGAAGAGCGGATTATAGACCGCAGGATCGACGACCTCAGCACTCGCCTCCGATGGGGCATCGGTGGATTCGTCGGCAGCTGGCCGCGCCTGGCCGCCCTCCGCCACGTAGCCGTAGCGTTCCAGCAGCCCCACCAGGTACCACATCGCATCCGTTTGGGTGGCGAATTGATTGGCATTGGTGGTCAGATCCTCCCGCAGCACCCCGTGGATCACCGCCGTGCCCACCATGCCGAGCGAACCATCCGCCAGCGGACCCGAGGCGGAATCATCGTCCGCCGCGATCAACCTTCCCTGCAGCTCCTGCGCCACACGATAGGCCCGCCAGTTCTCGCCCTGCGGCAGCGTGAGAGTGTGATTCACCGCGCCGCGCGCTGTGTAGAGCGCCTGGGCAGAGCCATTCAGCGCCAGGGCGGAGAGCACCACCTGCTGGGACTGCGGATTGGCTGCGAAGAAAAAGCGCGCCGCTTCCGGGGCGCAGGAGTAGAAGTAACCGCCCTCTTCGGTAGTCAAAATCAGCGAGGCAGCCCCTCCATCGAGGGGAGCCACCACGTAGGCACCGGAGTAGAATTGGAAGTTCACGCTCTCGTTTGCATTCACCTCGAAGGTCAGTTCATACACCAGGAACTGCGCGCGCGCGGACCCCACCACCCCCAGCATCAGCAGCAGGGCAGGAATCAAAGATCGAAATTTCGCCACCATAAACTCCCTATTTAACGCGAAAACCCGCCCTTGTCGAGCCACGAGGTGGGATTCTGCGGCGGGACGAATGCGCTTTTTTCTGGAGAGAAAATCGGTCAGGTGATGATTCGGACGAGGTCGTACTGCACCTGCGGTTTTCGAAATGATCCCGTGTTAGGGCGTTTTTGTTAGTCCGGTGCGGCGGGCGCGGTCGAGGAGGTGCTGCATGGCTTGGACGCGATCGGGAGCTTCGGCCCAGAGGTTTTGGGTTTCTTGGGGATCGACGCTGAGATGGTAGAGCTGGCCTTGGGGTTGACCTTCGGATGGGTTGAGGCTGCGGGGGGTGGAGAAGCCGCCGGAGCCGCGTTCCTCGACGTATTTCCAGTCTGCCTGACGCAGGGAGAAAAGGCCGCGCAGGGAGTGGTGGATGGCGAAGGGGCGCTGAGTGGGTGGGAGGTCGGTGCGTTGCTCGAGGGCGGGCAAGAAGCTGAAGCTGTCCTCAGCGGCTCCCTGCGGCAGGGGGATGCCGGTGGCGTCGGCGAGGGTGGCCATGACGTCGGTGAGTTCGATGAGGGCGGTGGAGACGCTGCCTCCTTGGACGCGGGCGGGCCATTGCACCAGGAAGGGGACGCGGTGGCCGCCCTCCCAAATATCGGCCTTGGTGCCGCGCAGATGGGCGTTGCTGCGGTGGCCGTGTTCGAGGTTGTATTGACCGCGCGGCGTGGGTTTGTAGTGGCGTTGATCGTCGATTTCCTGCGGCTCCCAAGCGTGCCAGAGGCCTCCGTTGTCGGAGGTGAAAAGGACCAGGGTGTTTTCCTCCACCCCGGCTGCTTCCAACGCATCGAGTACGCCGCCGACGCAGTCATCGGTTTCCATGACGAAGTCGGCGTAGTCGCCGAGGCCGCTTTGACCGCGAAAGGCGGCGCTGGGGGCGACGGGGAGGTGGGGGGAGTTGAGGGGGAGGTAGAGGAAAAAGGGTCGGTCGCTGCGAGCGGCTTCGGTGATCCAGCGGATGGCGCGCTGTTTGAGGGTGGGCAAGACGGCGTCGAGGTGGAAGGCGGAGTGGGCGGCACCGCCGGTTTGATTGAGGAAGATGGTGTCTTGGGCGGTCTCGACGGTGGTGTCTGGGGCGGGCGTGCAGCGGTCGTTTTCGATCCAGCAATACGGGGGCATGTCGAGGGAGGCGGAGATGCCGAAGTAGGATTGAAAGCCGTTGGTGAGGGGGCCTGCGGTGAGGGGCTGAGAAAAGTCGATGGTTTCTCCGGAGCGGAAGCGGTCGTCGCGATCGGCGGTCTCGGGGCTGCCGTCGCGGCGGGTCCATTGCATGCCGAGGTGCCATTTGCCGATGCAGGCGGTTTGGTATCCGGCGCTGCCGAGCAGGGTGGCGAGGGTGGGGCGATCGTTTTCGATCAGCGGTGGGCTGAAGCCGTCCAGCACGCCGCTCTCGAGCCGGGTGCGCCAGCAGTAGCGGCCGGTGAGGAGGGTGTAACGGGTGGGGGTGCAGACGGAGGAGGGGGTGTGGGCATCGGTGAAGCGCATGCCGTGCGCGGCGAGGCGATCGAGCTGCGGGGTGGGGATTTTGGACTCGGCCTGGTAGCAATGCGGATCTCCCCAGCCCATGTCATCGGCGAGGATGATGACGACATTCGGAGGGGCGGCGCAGAGGGTGACGGCGAGGGCTGTGAGCGTGCAGGCGAGGGCGAGGCATTTCATGGGTGAGCGGGGGGGCGTGGCGAGAATGGGTCACCTCCCGGTGCGCGGAGGTGTGAGCGACGCGCGATTCTCAGCGGAGGATGACGGGGGGGACGACGATTTTGACGCCGCCGTTGCCGAGGGGGTTGCCTTTTTTCTCTTCGATGGCGGTGACGATGCGGTCTTTGAAGGTGACGCTGAGGGAGCCGGTCTCGACTTTGACATAGACGACGCTCTGGACGATGCGGCCGAGGGGATCGCGCCCGGTGACGACCTGGGGCACGCGGTCGTAGGTGGAGTACTCGAGGCTGTCCTCGCGCCCGGCGGCGGTGACGCGGCTGCTGCGGCGGCTGGGTTTGCCGAGGGACTGCTCCACTTCGTCCACGGTCATGCCGAGGGCGACTTCATTGGCGGCGATGAGGGCCTGGACTTTTTGCTGGCGCTCGAAGAGTTTTTTGAGGTTGTCGTGGAGGTTGGGGTCGCTGGATTGGAGGTCGGCTTTGGGCATCCAGCCGGCGACGTCGCCATGGCGGGCGCGACCTCGGACGCGGTAGGCGGTATCGGTCATGGCGACGAGGCTGACGACGGTGCCTGGGGCCATCATGCCGAGGACGCGGTCCATTTCGGCACTGTAGTAAATGCGGGATTCTTTGGCGACTTGGAGGCGCACGGGTTGATCGAGCAGATCCTCAACGGCGATGACGCCGGGCTCGGTGGCGAGGCTGGAGCTGGCGGCGGTGGCGGGATGAGCCCTGAGGATCGTGAGGCTGACGATGAGGAGGGTGGCGCGGGTGAGGGTGAGGTTCATGCGAGACGTCCTTTCCGACCAGGGAGAGTAGGGGATGGTTCGAGATTTGAAAACAAGGTTTCATTCGACCCCCGGTGGTTCCCGGTTATTCAGTGGGGAGAGATGACCTCTGGACCGCTTTCTTCCAAACTCTTTGCCACGGCCAAACAATACATCCCCGGTGGGGTGAATAGTCCGGTGCGGGCTTTTCGCAATGTGGGCGGGGAGCCTTTTTTCGTTCGCCGAGCGAAGGGCTGCCGAATCTGGGATGTGGATGAGCGGGTGCTGATCGATTACGTGGGGACCTGGGGGCCGGCGATCCTGGGGCACGCGCCGCAGGTGGTGCTGGAGGCGATCCATGATACGGCGAAGGAGGGGGTCAGTTTCGGCATTCCGAATCCGCTGGAGGTGGAAATGGCGCGCCTGATCTGCGACTGGGTGCCCTCGGTGGAAAAGGTGCGCATGGTGAACAGCGGCACGGAGGCGACGATGTCGGCGATCCGGCTGGCGCGGGGTTTCACGGGGCGGGACGTGGTGGTGAAGTTTGAAGGCTGCTACCATGGGCATGTGGACAGTCTGCTGGTGGCGGCGGGCAGTGGGGCGCTGACGCACGGGCGGCCGGATAGCGCGGGGATTCCGGCGGCGTTTGCGGAGCAGACGGTGATTTTGCCCTTCAACGATGAGGAGGCGCTGGAGGCGCTGTTTGAAAAACGCGGGGCGGAGATCGCGGCGCTGATCGTGGAGCCGTATCCGGCCAATGCGGGTCTGATTTTGCCGAAGCCGGGCTTTTTGCAGAAGCTGCGTGAGGTGACGGCGCGGCACGGGACGGTGCTGATTTTTGACGAGGTGATGACGGGCTTTCGCCTGGCGAAGGGTGGGGTGCAGGAGCTGGAGGGTGTGACGCCGGATCTGACCTGCCTGGGCAAGGTGATCGG
>JAGRPD010000314.1 GCA_020439875.1 Verrucomicrobiales bacterium | reverse complement strand
AGTCGAGCCGTTGTGCGTGGTGAGCGGGACGGCGAGGAACTGCGGCGAAGCCCGGAACGGAGTCTGAAGGAACCTCTTTTTTTCGGTGAGCGGGTTTTGGTCCTGGAATCCCGAGCGGCAAGCCGCTAAGAAATAGCTCGGAGCAGCGTGTGCCGGGCGCGTGCTGCCCTTGAACGACCTCTTTCCGCATGAACAATCGTTATCAAGTGATCGGTCCCATCGCGTCAGGCGGACGCGGTGAAGTGTTGAAGGCTTGGGACAGCAACCTGGGGCGGGAAGTCGCCATCAAGCGGGTGAAACGGGAGGAAGGCCAAGATGCCGAGAAGGAGATTCAGGATTTGGTGAAGGAAGCTCGGACTCTCTCCACCTTGCAGCATCCCAATGTGGTGAGTGTGTTTGATGTGGGGCTGGATGATGAGGGGGCCTACATCGTGATGGAGTTGGTCAAGGGCGAGACGCTGGAAGACATCATCGCCAAAGGGGCGGTGACAGCGCAGGATTTTGATCGGCTGGTGACGCAAACGATGGAAGGGCTGATTGCGGCCCATGCGGCGGGGCTGATCCACCTGGATCTGAAACCGCAAAACCTGATGCTGACCTGGCACGCGAGTGGCAGCTTCCAAGTGAAGATTTTGGACTTCGGTCTGGCGCTGGCGGCGGTGCAACCGGTTCAGCAAGAGCTGGATGACGAGGGTGCTCTGTTTGGCTCCATTTACTTCATGGCCCCAGAGCAGTTTGAGCGTTCGCCGGTGGATGCGCGGACGGATCTGTATTCGCTGGGCTGCATTTTTTACTATGCGCTGACCAAGAAGTATCCCTTCACCGGAGAAAATGGTCCGGAGGTGATGACGGCGCACTTGTACCATCAGCTGGTGCCACTGGCGAAATTGCGACCGGACCTGCCGGCGTTCATTCATCAGTGGGTGGAGTGGCTCATCAGTCGGGTGCCGGAGGATCGTCCTGCCTCCACGGCCCAGGCGTTGGCGGCCTTTCAGAGGAAGCGACTGCCTTCCAGCGCCGTGGCGGTGGCCGTGGTGGCGGAGGAGCCCGAGGCGACGCCGGTGGCGGAGGTGGCTTCGAAGCGGTCGGGAGTCGAGGTGGTGGATGGAAAAGTGAAACGCAGCTTGGAGCCGAAGGGGCTGCTGGGAGGATCCAAAGCGGTGGCCTCCCGCGCAGGCAGTCCTGGTGCAGCACCTGCGGGGGCACGTCCCACTCCCGCGAAGCGACCCGGCTCGGATGCGGCCAGCCGAATCAGTCGATACACGCTGCCAATCCTGACCGTGTTGGTGTTGCTCTCGGCGGGTTGGTTTTACATCCGGAAGAATCAGCAGAACAAACGCATGGAGCGTTTTGCGGAACTGGCCAGCGATCCGGAAATCGAGGGTTCCTCCCAAGATGCGCGCCTGCTGGTGAGCTTTTTGGCGGACCCTGCGACCTCGCCCGCAGCGGGTGTGACGCTGGCCAACCTCAAGGGCGGCGAGACGATCAATACGGTGGTGGTAGAGGCACTGGGAAAGGCCAAGGCCACGGATATGTATTCTCAAGTGAACCTGCTCAACGTGGCGGCGCTGCGCGGGGTGAAAGGGGCGATTCCCGAGGCGTTTGCACACCTCAATAGCGACCTGAAACCGGTGCGCGAGGCGGCGTGGAATGCACTGGCTTCCCTGGCGGATGCGGATCAACTGCCGACGATGCTGGAGCGGGCGGAAGGGGTGGATGGGGAGATGGATCGCTTCGCTGAAAATGCGGTGGTGGCGGTGGTGGAGCGAGCAAAAAATCGCAAAGCAGCGGCGGGCGAGGTGGTGAATGTGTATCGCTCGGGCATGGGATCCGATGTCTTCCGCGCCATGCTGGTGCGGATGCTGGGACGGGTGGGAGGTGCCGAGGCCTATCAGCAGCTGGAAAAGGCCATCAACAGCGGATCGGCGGAGGTGCGCAAGGCGGCGATGCTTTCCATCCAGCAGTGGCCGGACCATGAGCCGCTGCCGAAGCTGGCCGAGCGATTGTCGGCGGAGAAAGATGCGGTGGGGCGGCTGCTGATGCTGCAAGCCATGGCAGCGCTGGAGGGGAGGCCGGGTCCTTTGTCGCAAGAGCAATTGTTTGAGATTGGGAAACAGGCGGTGGATGCGGCGCAGGATCGGAGGGAGATGGACGCGGCGCTGGCTGGGTTGAGCCGCGTGGATTCGCCACAGACGGTGGCGTTTTTTGAGAAGTTGGGCCAGGATGATCCCAAGCGGAAAAACCTCGCGGAGAGCCTCGTGAAGAAGATGAAGGATCGGTTGTCGCGTGAGATTGACGGGCAACAGCCGCCGGTGGTGTTGCCCGCTGATCGGGCTGAGTTTGAACGCGGGAGCTTTTTGGAGATCATCAAAGGATCTCTGTCGGGATGGCAAACCAACAACGATTGGGCGGCTTGGCTGGTGCAGCTCCCGGCGGGTAACTACACGGTGCAGGTGACTCAGTCCAGTGATGCGGAGACGCCCGGCGTCTATGAGGTCTTGCTGGCGGGTGCGGTCTTGCCGACGCAGACGGTGAAGACCGGAGCCGAGTTCAAGGACTTCGAAATCGGAGAGGTGCAGGTGAAAGCAGCGGGGCTTTATCGCTTGATGGTGCGGGCGCAGAAAATGAATACCGAGTTCTCGGTGATGAGCCTGAAGCAGCTGACGCTCCAGAAAAAATGAGCTGAAGCCGGTGTGCGGGTGCGCGGGAGCTGAGCGATCCCGAATGCCATGGCAGGCCCAATCCTCGTCCTAATCTCGTCCAAAATCGATCGGGATCAGATTGCGACGAGGATTTCTCAGGGGCGGGAGCTGGAGCTGCCGACATGAGTCGATGGTGATATCGTCATTGCATTTTTATAAGAAGGATCTTTGATAATGCCATGGTAGCGATGCGTTTTTTGATGCGGTATTTTTTGGTCCTTTCCCTGCCAACGTGGGGCATGGCGGTGGAGTGGCGCGACTTGGGGGTAGGGGATGCTTCGGTGACGCTGCTTTCGTTCACTGCAGGAGAGCCACCCGCAAGGTACTACTTCATTCCTGAGCGACAGCCAGATCACGGCGTTTGCCTCCAGTACGAAGACCCTGCGGTGCTGGCGAGTTTCTTGGGGAACCTGGGACCCGCGATGGATGCTGAGGGAGCGACCCGTGTGGCGGGAACGGTTCACGCCCGTTTGGGCACAGGGCAATGGATGTCGTGGCCGATGGCCAAGATCTCGGGAGGGGCGTTGGCGATCCTGCACGGAGGATCGGCGCACCGGCTTCCGGATGGATTTGCAGCGATGGTCGGAGAAGAGGCCCCGAATTTGCTGCTCCCCGTGGAGGCGGATGCGGGCACGGTCACCAACGCTGCTGCACCGCAAGGGACGGTGGAGTGGTCGGGCGGATCGACTCCCCGGCTTGCCCGACCTATTGTGGCGGAGGAAGTGATCAATCCGCCGGACTCCCCGCTGCGAGAGTTTCAGGGAGTCGGTAAAAATGACAATGGACTCAAGGAGCGCCCCCCGTTTGATTTGAGGCAGGAAACCTTCACCCTGTGGGTTCCAGAGGGGTATTCCGATGACACGCCCCATGGATTGTTTGTTTGGGTGTCGCCTGGAGGTGGTCGTTCGGCCTTGTATCCCGAGTGGGCACCGGTCTTTGAGGAGAAAAAACTCATTTGGATCGCTCCGCAGAATGCAGGAAATCCAGAGGCACCCGACCGGCGCATTCGGCTGGCGCAGGAGGCCCGGCGGATGGGGCTGCGCAATTTCAACATTGATCCTGAGCGGATCTATGGTTCGGGCTTTTCGGGTGGAAGTCGGATCATCAGTTGGATGCTTGCGCAAGGCCTGAAGGAATGGACCGGCACAGTGCACTTTGCCGGATTTGACGCACTGGCGGAGTCCGTACCTTATGTGGGCAAACCGGGCTTTGTGCATTATGGCCAGGTGCCGGTGCCGGGGGCGCTGAACTATTTGCGCGATCATGTTCGAGCCTTTTTGATTCAAGGAGCGGATGACAAGGTGAACGATTCGGTGCCTTCGGTGCTGTCTTGGGGGGAACAGGAACGCCTGCAGATGAAGGGGCTATTGATTCCGAATTGGGCGCACAAGGTACCGCCAGATGCAGGTCCGATTCGCGAGGCGATCGATTTTATCGAAGCTGGGGTGCCGGAAACAGCGGAGCCAGAACTCCCTGACTTGGTTGTGCGCGGGATTGAAATGCTGGAGCAGACGTCCGTTTCGGATCGTGCAACCGCTCGCGTTCAGGCGGCCAACGCCTGGCAGCGATTCCCCGTAGTGCGCACGCATCCGCGTTTCTTGAAAGTGCTTGAAACGCTGGAGCAGTGGTGAGGTTTGGTCTTGCGCTCAAGGACTGGGGGCGGTCCTATGGGTGGCATGAAGTGGTTGATCGTTTCTCTGGCGCTTTTTGGTGCTGTCTCCCTACCCGCAGCGGAAAAGTCGAATCCCCATGTGGTACTGATCCTGCTGGACGACATGGGTTTTGGAGATCCAGGATGCTACAATGCGCAGTCGCGGATTGAGACGCCCAACCTGGATCGGCTAGCGCGTGAGGGCCTGCGATTCACCGACATGCATGCCTCGGGACCGCTTTGTCACGTGAGTCGCTTTGGACTGATGACAGGCATGTATCCCTTCCGGGGAGAATCCCACAAGTGGGCGCAGAAAGCGACGATCCCAGCCAATCAACGGACCCTGCCTGGCATGTTGCGGGGGCGGGGTTACCACACGGCGATGGTGGGGAAGTGGCATTTGGGATTCAACGAAGCGGAAGGCTACACGAAGCCGCTGCGGGGAGGGCCGGTGGATCGTGGATTCGAGATCTTTTTTGGCATCCGAGCTTCAACCGACATTCCACCGTATTTTTACATTCGGGGAAATCATGCCGTGCAGCCACCGACGGTGCCGATCGCTGCCAGCGCGAGTGAAGGCTGGAGCCCGATTCAAGGGGCGTTTTGGCGGGAGGGATTGATCGCACCGGACTTGAAGTTGGAGGAGGTGCTACCGCGCTTCACGGAGGAGGCGTTGAAGGTGATCCACCATCACGACACAATGCCTGGAGACAAGAAGCCGCTTTTTCTCTACCTGGCCTATCCGGCACCGCACACGCCGTGGTTGCCCTCGCCTGAATTCCGGGGCCGCAGCAAGGCGGGAATGTATGGTGACTTTGCCAGCATGGTGGATGCGGAGGTGGGCAAGGTGCTCGCGGCGCTCGAGGCAACAAAGATGCTGGATGAGACGCTGCTGCTGCTATCCTCAGACAATGGTCCGGTGTGGTATGAAGCGGATGTGGAACGGCTCGGACATGATGCAGCCGGACCCTGGCGGGGCATGAAAGCGGATGCGTGGGAGGCGGGCCATCGGATGCCCTTCATCGCGCGCTGGCCAGGTCACGTGAAATCGGGCACCGAATCGGGGCAGATGCTTTCCTTTGTGGATGTGATGGCAACGCTGGCAGAACTCACGGGCGCGGAACTCGGGGCACACGATGCGCCGGACAGTTTCAGCTTTTTCAAAGTGCTGACCGGTCAACAGCCGGAGAGCGAACCGGTGCGGCAGTCGCTGCTTCTCGAATCAGGCGGTGGCACGATGATGCTGAGGCAGGGCAACTGGAAGTATCTGGATCGCCTGGGTTCCGGTGGATTTTCCGAGCCCCGCAAGGTGAAGCCGGAGCCCGGCGGACCAGAGGGTCAGCTCTACGATTTGGCGGCAGACCCAGGGGAGCAGACCAATCTCTGGCTGACGGATCCTGAGCGGGTGGAGCAGATGCGGAAGCAGTTGTCCCGCCTGGTGGCGATGCCTGGGACGCGCCCGCAACCTTGAGCGCTGGGGCCGATTCGCGATCTCGCCGAGGAGCGGCCGGCATGGCTGCCGCTCAATCAACGCGCGGTCTCGAAGGCGTGAGCGACCTGGAGCAGGGTGGCTTCGTCCAAAGGGCGGCTGATGAATTGGATGCCGACAGGCAGGTCCGCATCGTTTTGGTGCACGGTGCCAGCGGGTACGCTGATGGCGGGCAGACCCGCGAGGTTCGCGGGAATGGTGAAAACATCCTCCAAGTACGCTTGAAGAGGATCGTCTTTGAGCGCACCCAACCGGTGGGCGGGCGTGGGGGAGGTGGGGCAGACGATGCAGTCCACGTCTTCGAAGGCGCGGGTGAAATCCTGGCGGATGAGGGTGCGGGCTTTTTGAGCCGTGAGGTAATAGGCGTCGTAGTAGCCCGAGCTGAGAACGTAAGTGCCGAGCAGGATGCGCCGCTTGACCTCGGGGCCGAAACCCTCGGCGCGGGATCGCAAGTAATGCTGCATCAGATCGGAGGCATCCGCTGCGCGATGGCCGTAACGCACCCCATCAAATCGTGCCAGGTTGGCCGAGGCCTCCGCCGGGGCGAGCACGTAGTAGGTGGCGACGCCCGCTTCGGTGTGAGGCAGGGAGATCTCTCGAAGGTCAGCCCCGAGACTTTCCAAGGTGGCGATTCCACGGCGAATGACCGCCTCGACATCTGGGTCAATGCCGCTGATGAAATACTCTTTGGGCAGACCGATGCGTAGGCCGCGAATGTCGCGACCGATGGCGGCGGTGAAATCGGGCACAGATTCTTGCAGAGAGGTGGAGTCTCGCGGATCGAAGCCGCAGAGGTGATTGAGCAGCAGAGCGCTGTCTTCCACGCTTTGCGTCAAGGGGCCGATCTGATCGAGGCTAGAGGCAAAAGCGACGAGGCCAAAACGCGACACGCGACCGTAGGTGGGCTTTAATCCCACGCACCCACACAGGGCGGCAGGCTGCCGGATGGAGCCGCCGGTGTCCGACCCCAGGGCCGCGACGGCGAGACCTCCCGCGACGGCGCAGGCGCTGCCACCACTAGAGCCACCGGGGATGTGACCGGGGGCGGCTGGGTTTTGGGTGACGCCGAGGGCGGAGTTTTCCGTGGAGGACCCCATGGCAAACTCGTCCATGTTGAGCCGACCAAACGGGATGGCCCCCGCTGCGCGCAATCGCTGAATGACGGTGGCGTCGTAGGGCGCGGTGTAGCTGCCCGCGAGCATGCGAGAGCCGCAGGTGCAGGGCTGGCCGGTGACGTTGATGTTGTCTTTGATCCCCAACGGGATGCCGCCGAGAGGCAGGCTGACATCGGCCTTTTCCGCTTCTTTGAGGGCGGCGTCGGTGTCCCAGGAGAGGTAGGCGCCGAGATCACCGTTGCGGGCTTCGATGGCGGTGGCGGTGGCGCGGACGAGATCTGCGGGCGAGATTTCCCGAGCGACGAGCTGCCGACGCAGGCTGGAGAGGGAGCTTTGAAGGAGAGACACGAGAGGAGAGGGGACGAGCTAACGCGTGAGGGTGGGGAAAAAAACGATCGGACTTATTCGATGACTTTGGGAATCTGGAACTGGTCCATGACACGGCGCGGCGCGTTGGCCAAGGCTTCGTCCTGAGTAAAGCTGGGGCGATCCCCGTCCGCGCGCACCACGTCGCAGACGGGCAGGGCGTGGGAGGTGGGTTCGACGCCCTCCAGATCCAGGCTGCGGAGCGTGTCCATGTAGTCCAACACTCGATCCAGCTGCTGCTGGTAGCGCGTGGCTTCATCTTCGGTCAACTCCAAGCGTGCCAAGGTGGCGACGCGATGGATGTCTATGGCGTGAGTGGACATGCCGACTAATGGAGGTCCGACGGCGGGTTTGTCAATGTCGCGGAGCCTTGATGAAGCAGGAATTGCTGGATGGCATGGAAGGTTCACTTTTTTCTTTTGAAGGGAGGGGAAATGAATCAGGCTGGTTTGTAGGTCTGACTGATGAGATTGGAACTAAAGAACCTAACGAAGCGTTTCGGATCCACCGCAGCGCTCAATGATGTGTCGGTATCGCTCGAACCCGGGAGGATTGGGGCTGTATTGGGAGTGAATGGAGCGGGAAAAAGTACGCTTTTGGCCACCGTGGCGGGAGTGGTGGGGGCGGACCAGGGCAGCATTCAATTCGACGACCGGCTGTTTGATCGGGATGAGATCGAGCTGCGTCGAAAGCTGCTGTTTGTGCCCGACGTGCCGATTTTGCTTCGGGACTGGACGGTGGTGAGGAACGTCGCGATGCATGCGGACCTCTACCAGCGGCAGGTGGATTCTGCGGAGCTTTCGGCTTTGGCGGTGGAGTTGGACATTGCTGACCTGTTGGATTGGCGGGTGAATCAGTTGTCTCGCGGTCAGGCGTGGAAGGCGCTGCTGCTCTGCGTGGCGGCGGTGAAACCCGACCTGTGGCTGGTGGATGAACCTTTTGCCTCGGGCATGGATCCGGTGGGCATTCGGGTGTTTCGCCGAATGGCTCGCCAGCTCGCTGACTCGGGGGGAATCGTACTTTTTACCACTCAAATCGCGGAGTTGATCCCGACTTTCGCTGACGAAGCTTGGGTGCTGGATCGGGGGCGATTGGTTTTTGCAGGGGCTGCGGCCGATTTGATGCGACCTTCAGCCTGGTCGGACGAAGGCCGTGCGGCGTTGCGCCTGCTGGTGGGGGAGGAAGCGGCATGAGAGGCGTCCAGGTCAACGAGATCGAGCGTCAGTTGCGTCGAGAACTTCCCGTGCCACGACAGTGGTGGCCGAGATTCCTCGAAGGCGGCTTTTGGGTTTTGAAAGCGGTGGCTTTGATCGCAGTGCTGGTCGCTGTGCCTGTCGAGTTAATTGGGCAGGCAGTGAAAGGGCATGCGGCCTGGAGCAGTTTGATTTTTGGCGTGTGGGGTGTTTGTGAAACCTTCGCGTTGGCGTTGGGATTCAATCAAAGTCTTCAGCAGTCGAGATTGAGAAATTTGGCTCTCCTGCCGACGACCGACGACCGCCTGATCTCGACTTTGATTCGCGGAAACTTGCATCTGTTCGGATTGGCGTTTTTGCGGAGCGTTTGGCTGATGCATGAGACCCTGGTGAGCAACCTTCCTCTAGCGATCGGGCTGGGAGTTGAGCTCACCGCGTTGCATCTCGCGCTGGCGGGCTTTTTCCTTCGCTGTCAGATGAAAACCATCACCAGGGTAGGATCGACGCTTGGCTTTGCATTGGCCGTGATTGTCTTTTTTCAGGATGAATGGCGGATCCTCAAATCCTTCGTTGCAACGATCGTGGAGCACACCTGGATTTGGCCCACCAATTGGGTTTTGGAAGCTGTGTGTGGAAATCACGCGGCGCTGTTCGTGCTGGCGTTCTTGGCTTTGGGGGCGGTGGGGGTGTGGTGCTGGAACCGTGAACTCAAAAGCCTGCCTTTGATTCTCCGACGCGTCGCCCCGAGACCGTTGGCTGTGAAGGGTTCGGTGAATCAACCTCCGAACGTTGCCAAGGTGGATTTGGATAATCGATTTCAGGTGCCTGATCCGTTGGTGCCTCAGGCCCATGGATGGCTGCATCCCGTGGAGGCGAGTGCTCGGATGTTGTTGCCACGTCGATGGCGTCCTCTGGCGCGTTGGGTCCTGCCGGAACGCCTGGACTGGACCAAGGTTCTGACGACCTCTTACCTTTCATTGCTGCTGCTGTTGGCACTGATCGTCCTCGATGTGCTGCCAAGCATGGCGATGGTTTGTATTGGGGTCTTCATTGTCGTCAATGCTCTGCAAGGATTCCTCACCATAATGGGCAACGTCAACCCCGTCTGGATGGGGCGTCAGAGCGTGAGCGGGCAACTTGATGCTTCAGCCTTGGCGCTGCTGCCGTTTCCGCCCGACGACTATCGCCGGATCAAATTTCGCCTCAATCTGGTGCCCTTGCTTTGGGTTTTGGTGCTCAACTCGGCAACGGTAGGCGTCTGGATGTTGAAAGAGCAGACGATGGAGATTCACGGGAACCATCGACTGTCGGTCTGGATCTGGTTTTCGAATCTGTTTCTTTTTCTTGTTACGATGCGCCTCGTTTTGGGGCGGGCCACTTTTGCAATCCGTTTGAATAGCAAGGGTTCCTGGGGGCAGTGGAGTTGGCGGCGTGTGGGTTGGGGCCTGTTGAGTTTGACGGTAGGCCTCGCCATCGTGGCAGCCGTGATCGGGATTCTTTACTGGACTTTCAAAGTTCCCGTTCCAAGTAACGGGGGATGGACCTGGGCCATCATCCTGCTGGGGTTGGGCGGGATCCCGCTGCTGGCAGGCATCGCGAGGAGAATCTGGAAGGCACCCGGGTTTGATCGAAGGTGCCGAGCGCGTTGACGTCGGGGTGGAGAAGGCCAAAAATCGGTGCTGGAAATGGTGATGGATTGCGCTGAAGTAGCAGGTCTATGATTTTGCGATCCTGGATGAGAGGAGGGAGCCCCCGCAGTGGACTGCCATGCCTGCTGCTGATGGTGGCGGGATGGGGGATGCTGCCGGTCGAGGCTGAAGAAACGTCTGCGTCTGGGGTCAAGGAGAAGACCGCCGATGTGACTGCGGTCGAGCCGGAAGGTGAGGCGGACAAAGAAGAGCAGGGAATTCGCTTTGAACGTAAGCTGGATTTCAGTCTGACGCCGGAGCAGGCGGCTTCTTTTGAAAAATGGCTGCCTCGCAGCTACCGCAAGCTGGTGGAGCGAAAGCCCTTTCACATGGTGGCGATCGGGGACTCGATCGTGGACATGTACGGCTACGACGAGGATGCTGGCAATTGGTTGAAGGGTTACCCCGGTCAATTTGCCGCTGCGCTGAGCCGACAGTTTTTTTATACCGGTGGCGTGCGCCTGATCCGGCCTGAGAAAGGCACTGCGGCGAAGGAGCGCGATCACATGGGACCGGAGATCACGCTGCGAAATCTGGGGCGGGGTGGTCGCCTGAGTTTGCACGCGATTCAAGCACTCGGCACCTACGGTTTGGAAAACCAACCCGATTTGGTCTTGATCAGTTTTGGCATCAACGACTCCACCTTCGGGCTGGACGCAGGGCTCTATGCACGAGCCATTCAAGAAGCCGTCGATGCGGCTCGGTCGGCGGGCTCCGAGGTGCTGCTGCTGGGGCCGACGGCGATCGTGTCGGACCCGCCGGAGCAGTCTCTGGCGGCGACGCGGTTGTACACGGACACGCTCAGAGACGTGGCAGCGGAGGGCGGGATTCCCTTTGTGGATCTGGGCGATCTGGCGCAGTGGATCAAGGTGGATGCAGATTTGACGGAGCCAGAAGACGTGTTTCGCCAAGCCGTGGCCCGCTACCGGCACTACTTTGATCACGAGAAGGTGTCTGACTTTGTCCACCCGCGGGCGGAGCTGTATGCGAAGATCGGTCGGCGGATTTACGATTGGCTCATTGGGGATCCTGGAGTGGTGCCGCCGTGGAAGGTGGAGCAGGGAACGGCTCGGGTGCTGAGTGGGGACAAAATGGAGGTGACGTGGGAAGTGGAAAATCTCACGGAAGAGCCACTGCAACTGATGGTGCTGCCTTTGGTGGTCCCCTCCTGGAAGCCGCTGGAGGCTGCACCGGTGGTGAATCTCGATGCCAAAGCCAAAACGACCGTTCGGGTGACCTACGGCCTGCAGAAAGGTGCCAAAACCAACCCGATGCCGAGCCATGAGCCGATGATGCGACTGCCGGTCTTCATGCGGGCGGGTGAGGTGGTGCGGGTGGAGGATGTGCGGGCGTCGCTGGAGCCACTGGCTCTGCTGTGGAAGGTGGAGACGCAGTTCAATGTGGAGAAGGAGTTTGTGCCAGCGAATCTGCTGGTCAATACCTCGGAAAAAACCATCAAAGCGCAGTGGGAAGCGAGCTGGATGGGACAGACGGGCAAGGGTGAGGTGGAACTGGAACCGGGAACACGGTTGGAGCTGCCCATCCGTTTTGACTTGCCCGATCCGAAAGGCCAACCGTTTCGGCAGACTTCGGCGCTGAAGGTGGTGGTGAAAGCGGGGGAAGATTCGTGGCCGTTCGAGAGAGAGGTGGTTTTGACCCGCAACTTCGGCCTCAAAGACTCGGTGCCGCTCTCGCTCTCGGGGGCAGAAAATTCACCGCCCTTGCCGGAGCTGGGCAGTCGGGATCGATCGGTGACGCTGCGAGCGGATGCCGACAATGACTGGTTGTTCCTGGTGCTGGAAATCCGCGGCATCGATCTGGCGGATGATCCCACGGGCTATGCCTATGCGGTGGAGTTGAACCTCGATGCGCGGTCCTACGGCAAGCGGTTGATGCAGGGCGTGACGGATGCCATTCGCATCCAGGGCAAGGCGGCGGATGGTGCCGCAGAGGTGCGTCCCATTCCGCCCTGGGCCTTTGGCACGGGGTATGCGGCCAGTTTTGAAGAATCCGAAATCCGCGCCACTCTGGCCAGCGGAGCGGAAGGGGCACGGCGGCTGACGCTGACCCTGCCGCGCAGTTATCTCTACATGCACGAGTGGGCGATGGGGAATGGCAACAGCGAACTCGGGGTGAATCTGACTTTCAACTACTGGGTGCCGGGCGAGAAAGAGGGGGAGGGGACTTACGGTCCAGACTCGCTGTTTGCGCTGACGCGTCATCGGCATCGCGATGATGCGGAGGGCTTGGCGGTGCTGGAATTGCAATCCCCACCCACCCCTCGGTGGTCGATCACCATCAACTGATCTCTCCTTTTCGATTGGCTCTTGCAGGGTCTCGCTTGAGGCGTGACTCCTCTGCCCACCCCGACACTCTGACGTTTTTTCTTTTCCTTTTCCTCATGCCCAAAGAACGCCCTGGACGCAAATTGTGGGACCGCCAAGCTTGGAGCGGCACTCGTTTTTTCTGGAACTACCTGCGCCCGCATCGATGGGTTTACATCCCGGCCATGGGAGCGCTGGTGCTGACGTCGTTGATGACGTTGCTGTTCTTTTATTTGCTGGGTTTGCTGATGGGCTTCGCTCTGACGGGGGCTTCCAAAGAAGAGCTGCTGGCGCGCAACGACCAAACCGTGATGTTTTTGATCGTCCTCGTTGGCTCGCAGGCCTTCATCGCCTTCTGGCGGATCCTGCTGTTTGCGCGTGCCTCGGAGCGCTCCCTGACGGCGCTGCGCATGGATACGTTCAGCAAAATCATCCGCCTGCCGATGGCGGATCTCGGCGCTCGCCGCGCGGGCGAGCTGGCCTCGCGACTGGCCAATGATGTGGAGTCAATGCGGGAGACGCTGGTGTCCACGATTCCGCAATTGATCCGCCACACGGTGATGCTGGTGAGCGGGGCGGTTTGGGTCTTTATCCTGTCGCCTCGGCTATCGATCTTCATGATGGCGACGATCCCAGTGGTGCTGGTCCTGATTGCGATGTTTGGGGCGCGGATCCGAAAACTCACCCGCCAGGCGCAGGACGAGCTGGCTCAGTCTCAGGTGGTGGTGGATGAGAGCCTGCAGAGCGTGCTCAGCGTGAAGGCCTTTTGCAATGAGGCCTGGGAGATCGCTCGATACAACAAGCGCATGAGCGACTTTCTGCGCACCACCTTGCGCGCCGCCCTGCCGCGCGCGCTGTTTGTAGGCTTCATCATTTTTTGCTTCAGCGTGGCCCTGGTGGCGGTGATCTGGTATGCGACGCGGATGGTGGCCCATGAGCAGATCGGGTATGATCGCTTGGCCAGCTTTGGTGTGCTTTCGGGATTGATCGGCGCGTCCTTCATGCAGTTTCCGGAATTGATCACTCAGCTGCAGCGCACCCTCGGAGCGACGGAGCGGGTGCGGGAGATTCTCGAGGCAGACACCGAGGACGCAGGTCCCGAGACACCCCTGCGTTTGCGGGGCGATATCTCATTGCAGGAGGTGAGCTTTGCCTACCCCTCCCGGCCCACGGTGCCGGTGCTGCAGGAGTTTAACCTGGAGGTGAAAGCGGGACAGCGGGTGGCGCTGGTCGGTCCGAGTGGCAGTGGAAAAAGCACGACGGTGGCGCTGCTGTTTCGGCTATACGAACCGACGGAAGGTGAGATCCGCTTTGACGGACGCCCGGCGCGGGAGCTGGGCCTGCATCAGCTGCGGCACAATCTCTCCCTGGTGCCTCAGGAGGTGCTTTTGTTTGGCGGGTCGATCGAAGAAAACATCGCCTACGGACGGCCTGGAGCCTCCCTGCAAGAGGTGGAGCAAGCGGCGCGGCTGGCCAATGCGCACGACTTCATCACGGCGCTGCCCGAGGGCTATCGAACTCTCGTCGGCGAGCGCGGCACGCAGATCTCCGGTGGGCAACGCCAACGCATTGCCATCGCACGGGCGATTCTGGCTGACCCAGCCATTTTGATCCTTGATGAAGCCACCAGCAGCCTCGATGCCGAAAGCGAGCGGTTGGTACAGGATGCGCTGGATAAGCTGATGGAAAATCGTACCTCCATCATCATCGCTCACCGTCTCTCCACCGTGCGGCGATGTGATCAAATCCTGGTCCTCTCGGCGGGGACGATCATTGAGCGCGGCACGCATGAGGATCTGGTGGCGCGCTCCAACAGCGTGTACGCCACCTTGGCGCGCTTGCAGTTGGAGTAGGAAAATTCAGCTCAGCGTCAGCCGCACCAACGTCGGTGCGGCGGCCGCCACCAGCGCCACCCCCACGGTTGCGAGGCCTGCGGCCAAAATCAACACCAGGGCGATCTCCGTCAGCTTCACACCCCGCAGCGCGGCACGCGAGACGCCGATCTCTTCCAGCGTCGTGAATTGATCCCGCCGCAACCGGAACGACAGGCCAAACACCAAGCCGCACACCAGCAGAGCGGTGGCGCTGGCGAGGGCGAGCAGTCCGAGAACGAGTCGCTCCAGTTGAAACAAACTGGCCATCAAACCGGCGACTTCTTCGGCGGGAGAGACGATTTGCAGCGGCTCGTCCGGATCGCGAAATCGCGCGGTGATCAGCGCATCGGCCCGCGCGTCCACCGGCCAGATGAGGGCCGCAGTCACCGGCAGATCTTCGAAATCGCCGTGGAAGTGAAAGCTGTTTCGATTCGCCTCCGTCACTTCATTGTAGAGACGCACGGACGCATTGGCCACCACCTCGCCATTTGCGGCATCGCGCGAGAGGACCGCTTCATCCCCCGCCTGCGCCATGTCCTGATGCCCATGGGCCAGCCCCTCGATGAGCCACGTCGTTTTTAAATCGGCGAACACCGCGTGATCATCGCTCTGCCCGCCAGCGGCCAGCACGCCGGTGACGCGCATTTTCAGTGGATACACGCCGTCGAGGTCGAACGATTGCTCGGGACTGGAAATCAGCGCCGATCCCGGTTGCAGGCCGAGTTTTTCCGCGACGGCAGCACCCACCACGCAATCGCCGAGCTGAGTGAAGGCACGCCCCGCCGCCAGGGTCAGCCGACGCTGGGAAAAGTAGTCCAACTCCGTGCCCACGATGGGAAATCCGCGAGCCTGAAAGCGAACGTAAACCGGCACACTCACCGCCTCCGAGCGGCGGCAGGCCGCGCGGGCATCGCCCAGCGTCATCGCCGCTGGCGGTGGCTGGCGAAAGTGCAGCGCAGTGAGCACCAGATCCAGCGCGCTGCCACGTCGTCCCAGCACCAGGGGCGTGGCCGCCGCGCGCTCCCGCATGGCGGCATCGGCCGCATCCACCACACTGCGCAGGCCCCAGGGCAGCGCCATCACCAGCCCCAGCGCCGCTGCCAGCAGCCCCGAGCGCAGAGGATGCCGCAGCGTGTACCGCAGCGCCAGTGTCCATGCTGCCCGCCAGCTTTTCATGGTGCGGCCACCTCCTCATCACCCAGATCGAGCACTTCCGAAAATCCCTGCCACAACGCTGGATCGTGCGTCACCAGCACCACAGCGGCTTGCTCGCTCACGGCGTAGTTTTTTAAAAGATCCACCACCCGATCTCGACGTCGAGGATCCAGCGAGGCGGTGGGCTCATCGGCCAGCACGCAGCGCGGTCGCCCACTCAACGCACGCGCGATCGCCACCCGCTGCTGCTCGCCCTGGGACAGACGCGTGACGCGTCGCTGCCACAGCGGCGTCAAATCCAGCTCTTCCTGCAGCCGCTGCAGGTAGGCGGGATCCGGAGCCGCCCCTCCTGCAAACTTCGCTGGCAGTGCCACATTTTCCTCCGCAGTGAGGTAGTCGATCAACGCAAAGTCCTGAAACACCAGCCCCATCTCCCGCAGGCGCAGCGCCCGGCTGGCCGAAACGGAGAGCTGTGCCAGATCCTTTTCCAGCACCCGCACGCTGCCCGCAGCAGGAGTCAGCAGCCCCGCCAGCAGCCGGAGCAGGGTGGTTTTCCCACATCCGGATGGACCCCGCAGCAGCAGCACCTGACCCGGCCTCACGGTGAGGTCAGCCACCCGCAGCTCAAACCCATCTCCATAACCAAAGCACAGATCCTTGGCCTGAATCAGAGCGGTGGCGGCAGTCATGGCAATTCACCCCAAAATCCAACGCCGCGCACACCTCATCAGGAGGGCCGAAGTCGTCGGGTGCTCAGCGGTTCTCACCCCGAGACTTCCACGGCGGCCTCTTCCTCCACTCCCACGCCATGGCGACGCAGAAACTCATCCGCCAGCGCATTGTAGGCCTGGGCTCCCTTGCCGTGGGGATCGTACTCGACGATCGATTTTCCAAAGCTCGGTGCCTCGCCCAGACGCACCGTCCGCGGGATGATCGTATCGTAAATCACATCGCTGAAATACGTCCGCACATCGTTGACCACCTGCTGTCCTAGGTTGGCGCGCGAGTCGAACATCGTCATCACGATGCCCTCCAGCAGCAGCCCGGGATTGGCCCCGCAATCGCGGATTTGCTGGACGATTTGCACAATCTTCGACAGACCTTCCAGCCCGAAATACTCGCACTGGATCGGCACCAACAGCTCGTCCGCAGCGGCCAACGCCGAAGTCATGAGCACGCCGAGCGAGGGCGGGCAGTCGATGATGACCGCATCAAAAAGCTGCTGGTGCTTTAAGGGATCCAGCACCTCCCGCAGGCGCGTCAGGTGATTGCCCGCCTGCGCTAGCTCGATCTCACAGCCCGCCAGCTCTTGATGAGAGCGGATGATCGACAGGTTCTCCAGACGCGTCGCCCGGATCAGATTTCGAATGTCTTCACCCTCCACCAGCGCCGGATACAGGCTGCCTCGATCCTCCTGCACCAGGCCCAGGCCGCTGGTCGCGTTGGCCTGAGGGTCCAGATCGATCATGAGTACCCGCAGACCCCGCTGCGCGAGGCAGGCAGAGAGGTTGATGGAGGTGGTGGTTTTGCCCACACCACCTTTTTGGTTCGCAATCGCTACAATCCGCATAAATACAAGTCGGGAAAGCCGGGTGGACTGTGAACGGAAACCGTCCATCATGCCAGAAAGAAATGGAAATCTCAGAGAAATGGTTGGGAGAAATCGGAGGTTGGCAGGCTCTGAAGGCCGCGCGTGGCCTGCTGGCAGCCGGTGCGGTGACGGAAATTCAGCGTTCAGACGACCTTCTGCGCGGCCTCGTCGGATCGGGTCGCTCCCGGGTCACCGCCGGGCTGCGCATCCGCTCCCGCACCGATGTGGAAAATCTCTGCACCTGCCCGCTCGCCCGCCGCACCGGACAGATTTGCGATCACTCCCTGGCCGTGGGTCTGGCCTCGCTCCAGCCCACAGGTCCTGCGGCAGCTGCTCCCTCGCCCGCTGCCGCTCGACCGGCGGCGGCTCGCGATGGGGCTTCAACTCCGCCGTCTCCGCTTCAGCCCGCCACCAGCCGAGGCCGCTTTTCCATCTTCCTGCCAGAAAACCTGCTCGCCAGCACCGGCAACGCGCCGCCGATGT
>JAGRPD010000026.1:20455-25520 GCA_020439875.1 Verrucomicrobiales bacterium | reverse complement strand
TGGGAGACTACGTGTGGAAAGACCTGGATCGGGATGGCCGTCAGGATGCGGGTGAGCCCGGCATCCAAGGCGTCACGGTGACTCTTTACAACAGCACGGGCGTGGCGATTGGCACCACGACGACGAACTCCTTGGGCTACTACGCCTTCACCAATCTGGATCCCGACACCTACAGCGTGGGCTTCCCGATTTCTCTGGGTCAGGGCTGCGTGTTGACGACGCCGGATCTGGTGGGAGATACGCTGGATAGCGATGCCAACACGACGACGGGTCGCACGATCACCACCACGCTGGTGGCGGGTGAAAATGATCCGACCTGGGATGCAGGCTACGTTTCTCCGCTGGCCAGCCTGGGTGACTACGTGTGGAAGGACCTCAATCGTGATGGTGTGCAGGACCTGAACGAACCTGGAGTTCAGGGCGTGACGGTGTATTTGTTGGACAATGCTGGTACTCGGATTGGTTCGACCCACACGGACGCCACCGGCTACTACATGTTCACCGACTTGCAGCCGGGAGCGTATGCGGTCGAGTTTCCGCTGTCTCTGGGTGATGGATGTGATCTGACCCAGGCGGGGCAGGGGACACCTGCGACGGGCAGCGATGCCAACACCACGACGGGTCGCACCGCGACGGTGACTTTGGCAGCGGGTGAAAACAATCCCGACCTCGATGCGGGCTACATCTCGACCTTTGCCGCACTGGGAGATTATGTGTGGAAAGATCTGGATCGCGATGGCGAACAAGACGCGGGCGAGCCGGGCATCCAAGGGGTGACGGTGACCTTGCTGGACGGATCGGGTGCTGTGATCGGCATCACCGAGACCAATGCGGCGGGCTACTACATGTTCACCGATTTGGCTCCGGGAGCCTATCAAGTTCGCTTCCCTGTGAGCTTGCAGGGAGATTGCCTGCTCACCACGCCGAACGGCATCGCCGATGATACGGCGGACAGTGATGCGCTGGCCAGTGGCCTCTCGCAGGTCGTGACACTCTCCGCTGGAGAAGTGAACCCCACAATCGACGCCGGATACTACTCGCCGGACGCGAGCCTGGGTGACTACGTGTGGAAAGATCTGAACAAGAACGGCCAGCAGGATGCGGGTGAGCCGGGAATCGCTGGGGTGACGGTGACTTTGCTGGATAACGCCGGTGTGGCGATCGGTACCACCGAGACCGATGGCACGGGCTACTATCACTTCCTCAATCTGGATCCTGGCAACTATCAAGTGCAGTTCCCGCTGGAAGTGGGCACAGGCTGCGTGCTGACCACGCCGGACTCCGGTGCGGACATCAGCGATAGCGACGCCGATCCGGTCACCGGCCTGACGGTAGTCATCAACCTCGTGGCAGGTGAAAATGATTTGGATTGGGATGCGGGTTACATTTCCCCGCTGGCCAGCCTGGGTGACTACGTGTGGAAGGACCTCAACCGCAATGGCGCTCAAGACGCTGGTGAGCCGGGGATCGCGGGTGTGACGGTGACGCTGCTGGATAACACCGGCGCGCCTATCGGCACCACGGAGACCAATGGCACCGGTTACTATCTGTTCGCCGATTTGGAGCCGGGCACCTACGCCGTCCGCTTCCCGCAGGAGGTGAACAACGGCGAGTGTGTGCTGACGACCCAAGGTGGCGGCACGCCAGCCACGGACAGCAATCCGAACCCGAGCACGGGTGACACGGTGGCCGTGGTGCTCACCGCCGGCCAGCACGATGGCACGATCGACGCGGGCTACGTCTCTCCGCTGGCCAGCCTGGGTGACTACGTTTGGAAGGACTACAACCGAAACGGCGCTCAAGATGGCGGCGAGCCCGGCATCGCGGACGTGACGGTGACGTTGTTGGACGGATCGGGCACACCGATCGGCACCAAGCAGACGGACAGCACCGGTTACTACCTGTTTGATGGCCTGCAGCCCGGCACCTATGCCGTGCAGTTCCCGCTGGATCTCGGAGACGGCTGTGTCCTCACCGCTCAGGATCAAGCCGGCGGCAATGACGCTGCGGATAGCGATCCTAGCCCCACCTCCGGCATCACGGCGAATGTGGTGCTCGTCGCGGGTGAGCACAATCCGACGGTGGATGCAGGTTACCTGTCGCCGAAAGCCAGCCTGGGTGACTACGTGTGGAAAGACCTCAACCGCAACAACACGCAAGACGGTGGTGAACCCGGCATTGCAGGTGTGACGGTGGTCCTCTACGACGCCAGCGGCACCGCGATCGGCACCAAAATCACGGACAGCACGGGTTACTACCTGTTTGGCGATCTGGATCCCGGCACCTACAGCGTGGGCTTCCCCGTGCAGTTGGCGGACGGTTGCATCCTTTCCACGCCCAATCAGGGCAGCGATGTCACCGACAGTGATGCGGATACCACCACGGGCCGCACCACGCCGGTCACGCTGGATCCGGGTGAAAACGATCTGACGCTGGATGCGGGCTACTACTCGCCATACGCCAGCTTGGGTGACTTCGTCTGGAAGGATCTGAACAAGAACGGCCAGCAAGATGCGAACGAGCCAGGTATCGAAAACGTGACGGTTTACCTGCGCAATGCGGCGAACCAGGTGATTGGCACGACCTCCACGGACGCGACCGGTTACTACAGCTTCCACAACCTGCAGCCTGGTAGCTACACGGTGGTCTTCCCGCTGTCGCTTGACAATGGCACCTGCACTTTGACTGATCCCAACACCGGAGCGGACGCCACCGACAGTGACGCCAATCTGACCACCGGCTCCAGCCACACGGTGACGCTGGTGGCAGGTCAGCATGACGGCACCATCGATGCTGGCTACATCTATCCGCTGGCCAGCCTGGGTGACTACGTCTGGAAAGATCTCAACCGCAACGGCATCCAAGATGCGGGTGAGCCAGGGATCAAAGGCGTGACGGTCGTGCTGCTCAACAGCGCCGATCAAGAACTCGGAACCACCATCACCGATGGCACCGGTTGGTACCTCTTTGATGGTCTGATCCCAGGGGACTATAAAGTGAAGTTCCCCTTGGAGCTGGCCGATGGCTGCCTGCTCTCCCCCAGTGGAGCCACGCCTGATGACACGCTCGATAGCGACGCGGATCCCGTCACCGGCATCACCACCACGGTCACTCTCACGGAAGGTGAAAATGACATCACTTGGGATGCGGGTTACTACTCACCGCACGCCAGCCTGGGTGACTTCGTCTGGAAGGATCTCAACCGCAACGGCGTCCAGGACTCGGGTGAACCCGGCATCGTCGGGGTGCCCGTCACCCTCTACGACGCCAGCGGGGTCGCCATCGCCTATGACGTCACCGACGGCACCGGTTACTACTGGTTCACGGACCTGCAACCTGGAGACTACTCCGTTGGATTCCCCGTGGATCTGGGCACCGGCTGCCTGCTGACCACGCCCAACAACGCCACCGAGGCGACCGATAGCGACGCGGATCTCACCACGGGTCGGACCGCCGTTGTCACCCTCGCCGCTGGGGATAATTACCCCGATCTGGACGCGGGTTACTACTCGCCGCTGGCCAGCCTCGGAGATCGGGTGTGGAAAGACCTCGACCGCGATGGCATCCAGGACGCAGGTGAGCCCGGCGTGGCCAACATCACCGTCACCCTTTACAACGCGGCGGGAACCGCCGTGGGCACGGACGTGACCGATGGCGAGGGCTACTACTACTTCACCGACCTCCAGCCTGGTGACTACAGCGTGGGCTTCCCGCTGGAGATCGCTCCTGGCTGTCTGCTGACCAGCGACAACGCCGGCAGTGACGACACCATGGACAGCGACGCCAGCCCCACCACGGGACGCACGGAGCTGACCACGTTGGTCGCGGGTGAAAATGATCCCACCTGGGATGCGGGCTACGTCTCGCCCTTCGCTTCTCTCGGAGACTTCGTGTGGAAGGATCTGGATCGCGATGGCATCCAAGATCCGGGTGAGCCCGGCATCGCCAACGTGATCGTCACGCTCTACGATGCGAGTGGCACAGCCGTTGGTTTTGATACCACCGATGGCACCGGCTACTACTACTTCACCGATCTGACTCCTGGAGACTACTCCATCGGGGTGGCCACCGAGCTGCCAGATGGCTGCACTCTGTCCCCAGCGAATCAGGGCTCCAATGACGAGCTGGACAGCGATGTCTCGCAGACCACAGGCCGTTCTCAGGTCACCACCCTGGTGGCCGGTGAAAACGATCCGACCTGGGATGCCGGTTACTTCACGCCTTTCGCCAGCATTGGCGACCGCGTGTGGAAAGACCTCAATCGCAATGGCATCCAGGATTCGGGTGAGCCCGGCATCTCCTTCGTCCGCGTCGTCTTGCTGGATGAAAATGGCGTGGAAATCGGCACCGACGTGACCGATGGCCTCGGCTACTACCAGTTCATCGACCTCCAGCCCGGCACCTACAGCCTGCTGTTCCCCACCGTCTTGATCGACGGATGTGAGCTGACTCAGCCCGACCAGGGCACCGATGACGCGACCGACAGCGATGTCAATACCACCACGGGTCACACCGTCACCACCGTGCTCACCGCCGGTGAAAATGACATGACCTGGGATGCTGGCTACATCAGCCCGCCGCTCTGCCTGGGTGACTTCGTCTGGCTCGACGTGGATCACGACGGCCTGCAAGACGCCGGTGAGCCCGGCATCGCCACGGCTCGTGTGCAGCTCTTCTACGCCAACATGACTCCTGCCAAAGACATGGATGGCAATCCTGTGGCAGATCAGTTCACCGACAGCAATGGCGAGTACAAGTTCCGCGACCTCGCTCCGGGAGACTACGTCGTCCGCGTCACGCCTCCAGCTGGTCTGGAGCCGACGATCGGTGGTGCTGACCCTGACAATGACAACAACCGCGACAGCAATGGCGTGGTGATGCTGGGTGAAGACTACGTGCAGAGCCTGCCTGTGTCCCTCCACAGCAACAGCGAGCCCGTCAACGACGGCGATCTCGACCCCAACACCAACCTGACGGTGGACTTCGGATTCTACTATCCGAAATACGACCTGGCGCTGCGCAAAACGCTGGCCCCAGGACAGACCAACCCCGTCAAGGCTGGCAA
>JAGRPD010000026.1:19128-20354 GCA_020439875.1 Verrucomicrobiales bacterium | reverse complement strand
AGCCCCAACTGGACCGCTCAACCCGATGGCACCGCCACCGGAGTGATCATCAATCCGGTTGAGCCTGGCAAGTCCCACATGGTGACCATCACCTACACCGTGAATCTCACGGCTGAGGGGCAGACGCTCCACAACTTTGCAGAGATCACCGGTGGCAAAGATCCTGATGGAGCCATCATCGCGGACGTGGACAGCACGCCCGACAATGATCCCACCAACGACGGCCTCGTCGATGATGATGAACTCTACAACAACAACGGTGACGAAGACGATCACGACATCGCCTCCATCAGCGTGATGCCGCCCGGAGTCTGGGATTTGGCGCTGCGCAAGACGCTGGCCGGTGGTCAAGCCATGAACGTCAATCCTGGCTCCGACGTCACCTTTGCCATCGAGGTCTTCAACCAAGGCACCGAGCCCGCCTACAACGTCCAAGTGGTGGATTACATCCCCTCACAAATGACGCTGAACGATCCTCGCTGGACAGCGGGCGCTGGCAACACCGCGCACCTCACGCTCAATCAGGCTCTCCAGCCTGGCTCCAGCGTCATGCTGCCGATCATCCTGCGCCTCTCCTCCACCGTGAGTGGTCCGCTGGACGTGACGAACTACGCGGAGATCGAGTCCTTCATCGATGTCAATGGCATCGTCCGCGCTGACGTGGACAGCACGCCAGACAGCAATCCTTCCAACGACGGACCGCAAACCGATGACGCGATCAACAACGAGAACAGCGACCAGGATGACTTTGACTACACGGTCATCAAGGTGAATGCCCCGGCGGTCTTCGACTTGGCCCTGCGCAAGCAGCTGGCTGAAGGTCAGGCCTCCTCCGTGGCACGCAACGGTCTGGTCACCTTCCTCTTTGAGGTCTTCAACCAAGGTGCCATCGCCGCTCAGAACGTGGTCATCACGGACTACCTGCCGAACACCCTGACGCTGGAAGACGCCAACTGGTTCAGCACCCTGCCTGGACAGGTGGCGACGACGATCTCCAGCCCGATCGCCCCAGGTGAAAGCGTGCGCTTTACCATGACGGCACGGGTGAGCAGCACCGCTGTGGCGAACTCCTCCATCATCAACCGCTCCGAGATCAGCCAGGCCTATAACACCAATGGCCAGCTCATGACGGACGTGGATAGCACCATGGACACAGATCCCAACAACGATGGCATCGCCACCGATGACGAGATCTTCAACAACAATGGTGACCAAGATGATGCCGA
>JAGRPD010000026.1:12420-19017 GCA_020439875.1 Verrucomicrobiales bacterium | reverse complement strand
AACCAAGGCTCCGTCGCCGCCAAGAACATCCTGCTGGTGGATTACATCCCCTCCGGCTTGGTGCTCGACGACCCGAACTGGGTGGATGCAGGCAACGGCACCGCTCTGGGTGGCTTCGGTGCTACCTTCAGCCTCAATCCTGGAGCCAGCGTCACCGCGAACATTCGCTTCAAGGTGGCCACCGGCACGGCTGAAGGCCCGATCCAGAACGTGGCTGAGATCCGCTCCGCTCGCGATCCTGACGGCAACATCGCCAACGACACCGACAGCGTCGCCGATGTGGACCGCACCAACGACGGCTTCATGATCGACAATGCCATCAACAACGAGAACTTCGATGAGGATGACAGCGACTTGGCCATCGTCAGTGTGAATCCGCCGGAAGCGGCTGACCTCGCCCTGCGCAAGCGTCTCTACGGCGATCAGTGCCGTGAGGTGAAGCCGGGAGATAAGGTCTGCTTCGAAATGGAGGTCTTCAACCAGGGCGCGCTGCCCGCCACCGATATCAAGGTGTGCGACTACCTGCCTACCGGTATGACCTTTGACCAAGTGGACAATCCGTTCTGGACGCTGGAGACTGCCAGCCGTGCGAGCTGCACCCTCACTGGGCCGCTTGAGCCCGGAGCGAGCGCTCAGATCGTGCTCTGCCTGCGTGTGGACCCGAGCGTGACCACCCAGATCAATGGCAACGGCTCCATCCTCAACTACGCGGAGATCTGCTCCTTCCAGGCCGAGGGCCCGAACGGCGTCATCGTCACCGAAGATGCGGATAGCACGCCGGACAACATCCTTGGCAACGACGGTCAAGTCACCGACAACGCCATCAATGGTGAGAACTTTGATGAGGATGACATGGACTGCGAGCGCATTAATATCTTGCCTCCAGATCGCTTCGACCTGGCCCTGCGCAAGACGTTGGCCTCGGGCTGTGACTGCCAGTTGTTCCCTGGTGGTGAGGTCTGCTACAGCCTGGAAATCTTCAACCAGGGCGCAGTGGATGCTTACAACGTGAAGGTGTGCGACTACGTGCCTTCCGGTCTGACCTTCTCCTCCGCCTCCAATCAAGGTTGGGTGCAAGAAGCTCCAGGCCGTCTGGTCTGCGTCCTCCCCGGTCCGATCCCGGCAGGTGGTAGCTTCGCCGCTGAGGTCTGCTTCACCGTCTCGGAAAATGCTGCTCTGGGTAGCACCATCACCAACTGTGCGGAAATCTGTGAAGCCTTCGGCCCCAACGGTGCCGTGGTCACCGACTTCGACAGCACGCCGGACTCCAACCCGGACAACGATGGCAAGATCACGGACAACGCGATCAACGGCGAGAACTTCGACGAGGACGATCACGACTGTGAGGAAATCACCATCGTCGAGCAGCCTCGCTTCGACCTCGCGGTGCGTCACTACGTGGCCCCAGGCCAGCCTGGCACCGTGAATGCGGGTGGCACCATCACTCTGAACACCGAGGTCTTTAACCAAGGTCTCTGGACGGCTGAATCCGTCACCCTCCACCTCTGCATCCCCGATGGGTTTGAGGTGGTGTCCAGCCCCGGCTGGAGTGTGGCGGGCAGCGGAGCCACCTTCACCCTCGGCGCGGCCATCGCTCCAGGATCCTCCGTCATCGTTCCGGTGACGCTGCGTTCCACGCTGGTCAGTGCTTCCGGTGCGGACTCCCCCGTCACCAGCACGGTCGAGATCCTCTCCGCCGTCATCGGTGGCGCGCCCATCATGAACGATGTGGATTCCCTGTTCGATGACGACTGCACCAACGATGGATTCATCGTCGATGACGAAATCAACAACGCCAATGGTGATGAAGATGACAGCGACATCGCGCTCATCTACCTGACCATCGCCCCGGCGCTGGGTGACTGTGTGTGGGTGGACTCCAACAACAATGGCATCCTCGACAACGGAGAGGTGGGCCTTGAGGGCGTGACCGTCCGGTTGCTGAACCAGTTCGGCAACCCCACCGGCATCACCGCCACCACGGGTCCTGACGGCAACTACCTGTTCGACTCGCTGCCTCCGGGTGACTACTGTGTGTTGTTCGAGCTGCCTGCGGGTTACGCCTTCTCCGCCGCCAACCAAGGTGGCAATGATGAGCTGGATAGCGACGCTGACCCTGTCACCGGTCGCACCCAGAAGACCACGCTCGAAGCGGGAGAAATCGACCGCTCCTGGGATGCCGGCGTCGTGCTCACGGGCTCCATCGGAGACTATGTCTGGATGGATACCAATGCCAACGGCGTGCAAGATCCGGATGAGCAAGGTCTGAGCGGCGTCACCATCTGCCTGCTGGATGCAGCGGGTCAGGATGTGGATGATCCGAACCAGCTCGGCACGCAGCCTTACGTCGTCGTCTCCGGCAGCAATGGTGCCTACCTCTTCACCAACGTGAAGCCCGGCACCTACACCCTGCTCTTCAAGGAGATGGCAGGTCTGGTGCACAGTGCCCCGGATCAGGGCGGCAATGACGCCACCGACAGCGATGCCGATGAGACCGGCCTGACCTCCGTCGTCACGCTCAATCCGGGTGAGACGAAGACCGATGTCGATGCGGGCTACCGCCTGCTGAAGACCGACTGGGAGAGCTGGCTGGCCACTCAGCCCGGCACGGGCGGCAACGCGAATGCCGACACCGATGGCGATGGCTACACCTCCCTGGCTGAGTTTGCCTTCTGCTTGATGCCTGACTCAGGGATCCTGCACAAGTGCCCGCTGGAACTCGTGGTGCAAGACGGCGTCGGTCGCATCGATGCCTGTGTCACCCGCGTGGAGGGTGCCCCTGAGGTCAAGGTGGTGCTCGAATACGTCGGTGCTCTGGAAAACACGCCGAACGGCTGGGCTCCGGTGACGCTGGCCTCTGACGCCACCAGCAATGGTGACGGCACGGAAACTGTCTGCTGGCGCGGCCTCGAGGTCCTGCCTGGTATGGGAGACGGCTCCGGCTTCGTCCGCGCCCGTGTCACGCTCGATACCAACCACGACGGCACGGCTGAGGCGACCGCCTACAGCGATGTCCAGGGCTGGAATCGCCGCCACGTCGAGTATCAGTGTGAGACCATCTCGCATCCGTTCCTCAAGTGCGACATTTACCAAGGCATGGTCAGCTCCGTCGGTGGTAGCACCCTGCAGCTGGGTAACCTCGGCTCCGAATCCATCGAGTCAGTGTTCCAGCCGGGTCGCAGCTACTACATCGAGGTCACCATGGGCGACCACGAAGGACATCGCTTTGAAGTCAATGAAGCGGCCAGCAGCGGCACCACCCTGGTGCTGGATACGGCCAGCCCGCTCAATACCCTGACCACCGTGCCCAGCACGCTTCAGGGAGACTCCATCGCCCTGCGTGAGCACTGGACCTACAACGATGCGTTCCCTCCGGCTCGCTTCAGCGGCACCAACGCGTCCAGCACCTCCGATCGCCTGCTGATCTACAACGGCTCCGGCTACGACCAGTTCTGGCTGTATCCGAACCGCGGCAACCACCGCTGGGTCAGCTCGGCAGATGCGACGCTCAACGACGTGGGTGTCACCCTGCTGCCTCCGTGTCACGGACTCTTCGTCCACCCACGGGTGACCAGTGTGGATCTCATCCTCTTCGGTGGGGTGCGTGCCAACAAGGCTGCTTGTCCGCTGGGAGTCGCTGGCACCATGCTGGGCAACGCCTGGCCCATGGACCAGTCCCCCAATGATCTGGGCATGTCGGCTGCCAACGGCTTCACCGGTGCTCCGAGTGCCTCGGCCTCCGATAAGATCCGCATCTGGCGTGGTGATACGATCCTCAACGCCGAGGGCTTCTTCACCTCCTACCTGCTGGGAACGGCGACTCGCCACTACTGGACTTCGGAAGAGGATGCCTCGTTGATGAATCAGAACGATGAAAATCTGTTCCGCGCCACTCGGGCTGTCTTCATGATGATGAAACAGGCCAACCCTGACCTCATGTTCGAACTGCCCTGGGCACCGTGACTGAACTGAAGGGAGGAGGTGAAAGCCGCCTCCTCCCTCCAAAAATGAAAAAAGTTAAAATTATTCTGGTAATTACGGATTTTATCACTAAACTGCCAAAGATCATGGATCCTCGCCTCATCCCTAACCTCCTCGCCGCCAGCCTATTATTTGCAGGTGCGGCGCAAGCTCGCACCATCGTGTGGGGCACCGATGTCGATAGCCTGCTCATTGATTCCAGTGGCGCGCTGCTCGACAGTTCCTACACCTTCGAGCTGGGATCCTTCGGCTCGTTCATCCCCACTTCCACCAACATGGATGAGTGGTTGACAAACTGGAAGGTCTTTGACCGCGCCACGGCACCTGGTGTCAATGGTTACAATCCCGACGCCGGTTACGTGGCCAGCAGTGCGGTGTTGGAGGCGGATCAGACCACGGACAATCTCAGTCTGCCGCAGGATGTGACCTTTGAGCAGGGAGAGCAGGCCTACATCTTCGCTTATCAAGGTCTCGATCTGAACTCCGTCATCGAGTGGGCGTTGGTCACCAATGACAGCAGCGATGGAGACAGCGCTGACGATTGGATCTTCCCCATCTCCGACACACGTTCTCCCGATACCTTGGACTGGAAAATCAACGGTGCATCCGCCGCCGTGTTTGGGGGTGAAAACGGCACTCAAGGTCCGGGAGACTACACTGGCACTCAGACGGGATTCGTCCTGCAGACGGCCACCGCCGTGCCTGAGCCGGGTAGCGCGTTGTTCATCCTGCTTTCCGGTCTGTTGATGAACTTCCGCCGCAAGCGTTCCTGAGGCTAGGATGATGCGGTGGCCGAAAGTTTGGCCCTGCAGCGCCAGTTTCAGTGAGGCATGATCCACCGCTTTTTCACTCTCTGTCTTCTTCCCGCCGCCAGTGCTCTGGCGGCGGACGTGTATCAGGCCCAGGGCCTCATGTCGGGAGAGCTGACGCAGACCCAGGTGCTGCTGCAGACACGCCTCACCGCCATCCCAGGGCCGACTTTGGATGAGGCGGGAGACGTGCCGGGAAGCCCAGGTTGGGTGGCCTTTGAGTGGAGTGAGCGGCCCGACTTTGAAGGGGGCAAACGCTCGGCTACGATGGAGGCGCTGGCGGAGCGAGACTATATCGTGCGCCAGCAGGTCAGCGATTTGCAGCCCGGTCAGGCGTATTATTTTCGCAGTTGGATCGGTGCTTCGGCCCAGGATTTGCACGCGGGATTGACGGGCCGTTTTCAAACGCTGCCCGCAGCGGATTCGGAGTCAGAGATCCAGTTCTGCATGGGCAGTTGCATGAACTACCACAAGTTCCTCGATGGCAAAAAAGCGGGCGGCGATGTGAAGGTGGTGACGGCTTCGGCGGAGGACAAGCAGTTGGGTTACCCGGTGTTCGCCGCCATGGAGGCGCTGCATCCGCAATTCTTCATCGGAACCGGAGATATCGTCTATTATGACAACAAGATGAACGGTCCAGCGGAGACGCTGCCGCAATTGCGCGCCTGCTGGCATGAGCAGTTCCGCTTCCCTCGACTGGTGAGCTTTTTTGAAAACGTACCGGGTTATTGGTCCAAAGACGATCATGACTTCCGCTTCAACGACTCCGACAATGCCAGCGCCAAGCTGCCGCTGCCGCAGACGGGCATCGAGATCTTCCGGGAGCAGATGCCGATCTTCCCGCTGGGCGATGAGACGACGCCGACTTACCGGACCCATCGCCTCAACCGCTACGTGCAGCTTTGGTTCTCTGAAGGGCGCGACTTCCGCTCCCCCAACAAGATGCCCGATGGACCGCAAAAGACGCTCTGGGGCGCGGAGCAAAAGGCCTGGCTGGAGCGCACGCTGAAGGAGAGTGATGCCACCTGGAAGATCCTCATCTCGCCCACGCCGATGGTCGGTCCCGATGATGCGAAGAAGCGGGACAATCACGCAAACTTGGGCGGCTTTCGCCACGAGGCCGACGAGTTTTTTGCCTGGCTGGAGGCGGAGAAGATCGAGGGGTTCATGACCTTTTGCGGGGATCGGCACTGGCAGTTTCACAGCATCCATCCGTCCGGGGTGGAGGAGTTTGCCTGTGGGGCGCTCAACGATGAAAACTCCCGCGTGGGGGTGAAGCCCGGAGCAAAAAATGGCACCGATCCCAAGGGCCTGATCCAGCAGCCCTACACCTATGAGCATCCGACCGGGGGCTTTCTCCACGTCATTTGTCAGGCAAACGGTCAGCTCACCATCGAGTTTCGCGATGATGAAGGCACACTGTTGCACGAGGTGAAGAAGATGCCTTGATCGGCGGCTCGAACGGGCTTTGGCTGGGAGGTGCACTGATGGAACCTGGACGACGACCGAACGAGATGATCCGCGTGCGGGGTGCGCGGCAGCACAACCTGAAGGGGGTGGACGTCGATCTGCCGCGCGATCAGCTGGTGGTGCTCACGGGAGTCAGTGGCAGTGGCAAGTCGTCTCTGGCCTTCAACACGCTCTACGCAGAGGGACAGCGGCGCTACGTGCAGAGCCTTTCCGCCTACGCGCGACAGTTTTTGGATCAGCTCGAAAAGCCGGACGTGGACTTCATTGAGGGCCTGAGCCCGGCGGTGGCAATTGAGCAGGCGCATTCCACGCCTAACCCGCGCTCCACCATCGCCAC
>JAGRPD010000026.1:4813-12257 GCA_020439875.1 Verrucomicrobiales bacterium | reverse complement strand
GGAGATCTCCGTGGCTTACTGGAAAAGCTGCGTCGGCAGGGCTTCATCCGGGTGCGCATCGACGGAGAACTTCACGAGCTGGAGGCTGACCTGAAACCGCAACGCGGCGTGGCGCATACGGTGGAGGTGGTGGTGGATCGCATCGTGATCCGAGACGGCGGACGAGGCCGGTTGATGGACTCGATCGAGACCGCCTTGCGATTGAACGAGCGGGAGATCGGCTTTTGGGTGAGTGGAGGTGAGCGGGAATGGCCGGAGGAGGTGATCTCTTTCACCACGGCCTATGCCAATCCACGCACCGGTTTCCTGCTGGAAAAACTGACGCCCCGGCACTTCTCTTTCAACACCCATGTCGGAGCCTGCCCACACTGCCAGGGCGTGGGCACCGTGATGGCGGCCTCTTCGGGGCTGCTGGTCCCCGATGCGGAGGTGAGCCTGAAGGACGGCGCGGTGAAGGGCTGGTGGGGACGGCAGCCGAAGCTGAAGGCGATCTTTGAGCGGGAAATCGAGGCTCTGGCGCGGCACTTCGATGCGCCTCTCGATGTGCCGTTTCGGCAGCTGCCGGAGGCTTTCAAAAAGGCGTTGTTCGGGGGCACGGGCACCGAAGCGATTGCGACAGGATGGAAGACCTCTGCGAACAAACGCAGCGTCGCCAAGCCCTTTGAAGGCCTGCTGGAGCGGGCTGAGCGACTCTACGCCAGCGCCGAAAGTGAGACGCTGAAGGCACGCCTGGCTCGGCTGATGGCGGAGCGCTCCTGCCCTGTCTGCCACGGTCAGCGGCTGCGGCCCGAGTGCCTGGCGGTGCGATTGGCCTCGGAGGAAGAGCCCGAGGAACTGTCGATCCACGGCTTCTGTGAGCTGTCCATCGAGCGAGCGCTGCAGTGGATGACGCGCCTGCGTCTCACGGAGCATCAGCTCGGCTACGCGACGGACCTGCGGCAGGAGGTGGTGAAGCGTTTGGAATTCCTCGAACGCGTCGGCCTCGGCTATCTCGCGCTGAATCGACGCAGCGGCACCCTTTCCGGAGGGGAGACTCAACGGATCCGCCTCGGCACGCAAATCGGAGCGGGCCTGACGGGCGTGCTATACGTGCTGGATGAGCCCAGCATCGGCCTGCATCCAGCCGATACCGAACGGCTCATCCGCACCCTGCGCGGCCTGCGAGATCTGGGAAATTCCGTGCTCGTCGTGGAGCATGATGAGGCGGTGCTGCGTGCGGCCGATCATTTGGTGGAACTCGGCCCAGGTGCCGGTCCACGGGGCGGGGAATTGATCGCCCAAGGCAGCGTAGCGGATCTCGAGGCCAACGAAAAATCCCTCACCGGAGCCTACCTCAGTGGCCGCGTCACCATGCCCGTCCCACAGCGGCGGATGCCGCCGCGCAGCACGCAAGCTGATCTGCTCTCGCCCGCTGCGGATGAGGGCTGGCTGACGGTGCATGGAGCCATGGAGCACAATTTGCAATCGGTCACAGCGGCCTTCCCTCTCGGCTGCCTGACCTGCGTAACCGGACCCTCCGGCAGTGGAAAATCAACGCTGGTGGATGGCATCTTGATGCGCGCCCTGGCACGTCATTTTTACGGAGCCAAAGAGGAACCCGGAGCGCATGATCGCATCACCGGTCTATCGGGAATCGACAAGGTGGTGGTGGTGGATCAAAGCCCCATCGGACGCAGCCCGCGGTCCAACCCCGCTACCTTCACGGGTGCCTTTGGCCCGATCCGGGACGTGTTTGCTCAGTTGCCGCTGGCCCGCGTTCGAGGCTATGGCCCGGGGCGTTTCAGCTTCAACGTGGCAGGGGGACGCTGCGAAAAATGTCAGGGAGATGGGCAGCTCAAAATCGACATGCACTTCCTCGCCGATGTCTATGTCACCTGCGATCAATGCGGCGGTCACCGCTACAATGCCGAGACGCTGGAGGTCACCTTCAAAGGCCGCTCCATCGCCGAAGTGCTGGACATGACGGTGGCCGAAGCGGTACGTTTTTTCGGGAAAAACAGCGCCGTCGAGCCCAAGCTGCGCGCCCTGGAAGAGACCGGCCTCGGCTACCTGCGCCTGGGTCAGTCCGGCACCGCCCTCTCTGGCGGTGAAGCCCAACGCGTGAAACTGGCCGCTGAACTTGGCAAAAAAAGCACCGGTCGCACCCTCTACCTGTTGGACGAGCCGACCACGGGCCTCCATTTCGCCGACATCGAAAAGCTCATGAAGGTGCTGCTGCAGCTGCGAGATGCAGGCAATACCATCGTGGTGATCGAGCACAATCTGGACGTGATGCGCTGCGCCGACTGGCTCCTCGACCTCGGTCCCGGTGGCGGTACCCACGGCGGTCAGCTCGTCGCCCAGGGCACGCCCGAGCAGGTGGCCGCCGTCGCAAGCAGCGCGACGGGACATTTTTTGCGCGGAAGTGACCGCCGCAGTGCGTGAAAAGCATTCAACGCGGGATTTGAGATCGCAGGGACCCCTGACGTGGTGCATGCTGCCTGCCATCGGCGATGAAGCGACCTGCCCCAGATGATCCTCCCCCTCAGTCCCGCCCCTGGTGGCAGGGCAGTGGAGACTGGAGTTCGCCCTGGAGCCTGGATGACGAGGACGATACCGCCCCCGAATCTCCCCCTGCTCCTCCGCCGCAGTTCGAAGGCGGCTTTTCCGAGCCTCCTCCGATCTCACCTCCCCCAGCTGAGCCTTCTCCGCCAGTCGCCACCCCCGCACCGATGGTGCGACCCGTGCGCACCGTGGTGCGTCCCAAAGCAACCCCTGAACCGCGCCCCTCCGCAGCTCTCACCGAGCCAGTCGTGGATGATGAAACGGCCCTCCCATCACCGAAACCTCCTGGAGATGGCGGCATCTCCCGCGGCGTCATCATTCTAGGCATCGTTACCTTGATCGGCATGGCGCTTGCCTGGCGCTACATGCATGACGAGCCCGCCGTGTGGGATGAGGACCTGCGCCTCACCATCGCGCCAGACATGACCGGCGTGATTACTGCTCCGCAGCGGCTGGAGGCCTTTTTGGAAAGCCTGAGCCCCACCTCCACCGCCGAACTGCTCAGTCGAGACCCCTGGCTGTGGGATACCAACAGCCTCTCCACCATGTTGCGCGGCAACGCCGTGGCGTTGGATAACCTGAAAGATCTGCTCGAGGACTTCGACTGGCACGGCGCGCATGCAGCCTGGAATCGGAGGGACCTCGGCAATCATCCCGCCTGGATTTATGCCGCCGTTTTGAAACAAGTCGAAGCCGCCTACCTGGACCGCCGCGGAGAGGAAGAAGCCGCCTTTGCCGCCGCCATTGATTTGCTGGAACTCTCCCGCCGCCTCCAGGACATCCTCGCTTGGCCCTCCTTTCATCAGCGCGGCGTCGAGCTTCATTACCGCTCCCTGCGCACTCTCTGTGAGCTGCTGCGAGATACCACCCTTTCAGCGCAAAAATTGGAACAGATTCAACGGGAGTTCGACGCCTGCGAACCCACCGATGCCCATTTCAAACAGGTCCTCATCCCAGCCTTCTACCTGCATGAAAAAAAACTCCTGCTCGGCCCGCAAAGTGGAGAGCCCCTCGACACCATGCCCAACGGCGTCCGCCAGCCCCGCCCGCCGCGCCTGTTTTTCAAAACCAACGAAACTCTCGGCATGATCGCCAAAACCCTGCGAGAGGTGCAGGATCAAACCGGACGCACCAGCCTCGCCTTGGATCCGTGGAAAGACACCTGGGCCATCGCCCCGAATCGAGGAGACATCCTGTTTTATGGACCCAACGGTGCTGGAGAAGCATACGCCAAGCAGCGTCTCTTGCCCTACCTGGACATGCCTCGCCAGCATCAGCTCGCCCTCACTCAGCACCTCCTCGTGCAGCAACAGCTCGCACTGCGCCGCTTTTTCGCAGAGCATCACGGCCTGCCCAACAAGCTGGAAGACCTTCGGCCCGCTTACTTGAAAGACCTCCCGCTCGATCCTTTTTCCGGCCAATTGTTTCACTACGACCTCTCCGCCGGCCTCGTCTATTCCGTCGGCGCAGACTACCTCTCCTCGGGAGGCGACGTCCAATTGCCGCCTCTCACCAATCACAACGAGCCCACCGTCCCCATCGGCGTCCGTTCCCGCAGCGCACGCCCCTAGCGCCATCAGTGCCAGGAAAAGCCGTGCCGCTCTCCATCGTGCAGGAGATGCGGCTTCGAATGACGGACTCGTTGGAGCAGGTGGCAGCTGAAGGATCGAGGCCCCATCAATCCCAAGTCGATGTTATAACATTTGTGGCTACACTACCGCCATGCAGCTCAAGCTTCGCAAAATCGGCAACTCGGTCGGACTCGTGCTTCCCAAAGAAATCCTTGCCCATCTCAAGGCAGGCGAGGGTGATACAGTGGAATTCACTGAGACCCCAGAAGGATACCGTGTGGCTGGCAGCGAAACAGACTTTGCCAAAACCATGGCTGTCATGCGGGATCTGTCGCAGAGGTATCGCAACACCCTGCGGGAGTTGGCAAAATGAATGAGCCCGAACGCCGCTATTGAAATGAGATTTGCGAGAGGCTGAGGGGATCAGATTCCGTCGCCAGCGGGTGCCACATTGTGTCCCAATCGGGCGTTGGGGGGCGTGGTCGAGGCAAAAGCGGGCCATCTCATGCCCTCCGCAAACACCGGGAGCCAGGAGTCGAAGAGACCCAAATGCTACCAAACGGTTGCCCTTGATCAATCGGCAGACAGCCGGTTCACTGAGGGAATCTTATGCTGCGCCAATTCAATCGCACTGCAACCGCCTCGACCAATGGGTTCACCGGATGCTTTGCCTGGATTTTTTATCTCGGATTCGGCCTGCCAGGAATTGCCATTGCTTGCTGGATTGCCGTCATTTCTTGGAACACGATCCGTCAGTCGTCATGGGAAAAAGTTCCGGCGGAAGTGATCTCTCTTCCAGAATCCGTCGTCGAACTCGACGATGCCACCGTGCCACTTTCCTATCGCTATCGATTTGCTGGGCAGACGCATGTGATTGAGAAGGGGAAGGATTTCCTTCCTGGCTTCTCCAATGAGAGCATCAAGCGTTCTTGGCTCAGAGCTGAAGCGGCGCACTGGCGTCTCCATGAAAGCATCCCTTGCTGGGTGAATCCTCAAGCACCTGCAGAACACGCCCTGGTTCGGATCCATCCGTCAGTGGTGACTTACCTGTTGGGCTTGTTTACCTTCAGTCATGGCTTTTTGGGGATCAGCCTTTGGGCCGCCCAGAAAACTTCGCGTGAGCAATCCTCTGTCGCTTCTGTCCCGGGTCAGTCGGTCATCGACGTTTCGAGAAGCAATTGGTTGCCATCACTAGCGATCGTACTGCTGCTCAATTCCTACGTTGTCCCCCCTCTTCTCGCCATGGTACTGCCGAAGCCAAGCTCCGTCGAGGCAGCATGGATGGTCCCTCAGCCCATCTGGGTTCCGCCTTTGGTGCTCTGTGTTTCAGGGCTGCTGATTTGGGTTGTCTGGCGTTGGCAACGCAGTCGTCGAATCAGCCGGACCGTGATACTGACATTTCCTCCAGACGGCATCCAATGCGGTCAATCAAACTCGCTGCAATTGCGACCGCGCGCCAATCAACTCGCTTTTGACCGCGCTCTGCTTCAACCCAGTGTGTGGAGTCTGACTTGTGTCGAAAAAACGGAGGTGTCCCGTTCGAGTTCGACAGGCACCGAGGCTCGAGAGTCAAAACTCGACGGCATTGCCATCACGCTGACGGGGCGCAGCAATAGTTTGATTGGCATGGACGTCACAGTGCCGAGTACATCGCCTGTTAGTTCCGATTCGGTCCGCTGGGAGGTGTGGGGAGAGTTTCAATCAGGTCTCCGCCTCGGCCCTTTTCCTGTCAACGTGAGCGCACCAGCAAACTGAAAGGCAAGACACCTCTCTCAAAGCGCAGAAGCGAACTGCTCCAGCGTTTCTGCCTGGATCGCTCTGCGCAGCAGCGCTCGCAATTGCTCCACATCCTCCAAGGCGGTCACGGCTTCTCGCAATCCCTCCGGCACGGAATCGAACCTCAGTTCCAACGCGTCGAGAACCGAATCTCTCAGCGATCCTAATGCCCCTTCTTGACGTCCTTCTTGGCGGAGTTGTTGAGCAACGGACATAGCACTGTGTCGGGTGGCGGGGTCTTTGAGCGCTTCTATTCTCTCCATCAGATCTTTTTTGTCAATGTCTGCGGCCAGGATGTACCGCAGCACGCGTTCGTAAAACTCGCGCGGCACTTGGGTGATGAGGGACTCGTCCCAGACCACCTCATTGAGGAGGTCAGACATGCGTTCGGCCTTCATCACCCGCAGAATGAGTATTCCTGATGCGGTGCCGGGCAGGGCTCCAAACTCCATCTCCGCCAGCTGCATCAGCGCGAAGCGGAAGTCAGGCACAAAGGTTCGCAGTGGTGCCTCCAAATGCGTTGGCAGATCCATCAGATCGCGAAACTGCTGTGCCACCTCCCACCGGGTTCCATTTTGTGCCAGCACCACGGGTAGGATCACGGGCAGCGGTTGGTTGGTTTTCTTGGCGATGAAGGCTTCCCAGATGCGGACCATGTAGCGCAGCAGGCGGAGCGCCATCCAGGGATCTGGTGTTGATTGATGTTCAAACAGCAGATATAAAGCGCAGCGTTGGCCTGCCAGCTGGGCAGTAAAAAGGAGGTCAGTTTGCGAGCTGCGAAACTGGGAGTCGATGAACGAGCCTTGTTCTCGCTTCAGGCTTTTCCAGTCGATCTCAGCGGCCAGCTCTCCTGGCAACTGAGTTTGCAGCAGGGCTGCTGCATTGACTGGATCTCCAAATCCCTGAATGAACAGCTTATCGTGTGGCTGGTGGAGATCTTCAGAGTCGGACATCGCGGCTCATTCGTCTCCCTTTCAAAGCGCAGAGGCGAACTGCTCCAGCGTTTCGGCCTGGATCGCTCTGCGCAGCAGCGCTCGCAACTGCTCCACATCCTCCAAGGCAGTCACGGCTTCTCGCAATCCCTCCGGCACGGAATCGAACCTCAGTTCCAACGCGTCGAGAACCGAATCTCTCAGCGATCCTAATGCCCCTTCTTGACGTCCTTCTTGACGCCCTTCTTGGCGGAGTTGTTGAGCAACGGACATGGCACTGTGTCGGGTAGCGGGGTCTTTGAGCGCTTCTATTCTCTCCATCAGATCTTTTTTGTCAATGTCTGCGGCCAGGATGTACCGCAGCACGCGTTCGTAAAACTCGCGCGGCACCTGAGTGATGAGGGACTCGTCCCAGACCACCTCATTGAGGAGGTCGGACATGCGTTCGGCCTTCATCACCCGCAGAATGAGTATTCCCGAGGCTGTGCCGGGCAGGGCTCCAAGCTCCATCTCCGCCAGCTGCATCAGCGCGAAGCGGAAGTCGGGCACAAAGGTTCGCAGTGGTGCCTCCAAATGCGTTGGCAGATCCATCAGATCGCGAAACTGCTGCGCCACCTCCCA
>JAGRPD010000026.1:309-4745 GCA_020439875.1 Verrucomicrobiales bacterium | reverse complement strand
TTTCTTGGCGATGAAGGCTTCCCAGATGCGGACCATGTAGCGCAGCAGGCGGAGCGCCATCCAGGGATCTGGTGTTGATTGATGTTCAAACAGCAGATACAAAGCGCAGCGTTGGCCTGCCAGCTGGGCGGTGAAGAGGAGGTCAGTTTGCGAGCTGCGAAACTGGGAGTCGATGAACGAGCCTTGTTCTCGCTTCAGGCTTTTCCAGTCGATCTCAGCGGCCAGCTCTCCTGGCAACTGAGTTTGAAGAAGGGCTGCCGCATTGACCGGATCTCCAAACCCCTGAATGAACAGCTTATCGTGTGGCTGGTGGAGATCTTCAGAGTCGGACATCGCGGCTCATTCGTCTCTCATGCAAGCGCTCAGCGCAAGCTTTCAGCCTCGCCGAGGGGTGGGGTAAAAAAACACGCTTCGGGTTGCCCCGAAGCGTGCTGATTTGGAATGAATGGAGCGGTGGTCTTAGATGATGCCTTCGCTGGTCTCGCCAGGGATGGCGATGGGGTACCAACCGTCCGCGTCGGGGTTGACGGGGGCTTCGGATTCCCAGGTGAGGATGGAGGGCATGAGCTGGACTTTGCTGCCGAGGGCCTCATCCCACTTGATCTCTTGACCGGAGTAGGTGGCCATGCGGCCCATGATGGAAGTCATGGTGCTGTGGGCTCCGTAGTAGGCGTTGTTGACGGGCTTATTCTGGATAATGCACTCTTGGAGGAAGTCGTGCTCCGTCTGGTAAGGGTTGGGGTCTTGGCGTTGGCCGGTTTTTTTGTCTTTCTCGATGCGGTAGCGCCAGATGACTTTGCCAGTGTGGTCGGTGGCGTAGCAGTTGGGTTTGTTGTCGAGGTAGAGTTTGCCTTTGGTGCCGGTGAATTCTTCCCGCACTTGGTTGAGGGTTTTGGCCTGGTGACGGCACTGGCTGTTGACGCGGACGCCGTTGGCGTAGGTGAACTCGACGTAGTGGTGGTCGTAGATTTGGCCGTATTTTTTGTCCACCCGCTGCTGGCGGCCGCCCATGCCTTGGGCGCTTTCAGGGTGGGAGCCGATGAACCAGTTGGCGACGTCGATGTTGTGGATGTGCTGCTCGTTGATGTGGTCTCCGCAGAGGTAGGTGAAGAAGTACCAGTTGTTGATCTGATACTGGAGTTCGCTCATGCCTTCGACCTTATCGCGGAACCAGATGCCGCCGCCGTTCCAATAGACTTGGCCACTGACGATCTCACCGATGATGTCCTGCTCTTTGACCTGCTTGAGGGCTTCGAGGTAGCAGTTTTGATAGCGGCGTTGAAGGCCAACGACGACTTTGAGGTTCTTTTCGTCGGCAACTTTGGCCATCTCGAGAACCTTGCGCACGCCGGGAGCATCGGTGGCGACGGGCTTCTCCATGAAGATGTTTTTGCCGGCATTGACGGCGGCTTCAAAGTGGTAGGGGCGGAAGCCGGGAGGGGTGGTGAGGATGACGAGGTCGCACTTGTCGATGACTTCTTTGTAGGCGTCCAGGCCGCCATAGACGCGGTCGTCGGTGACGTCCACGCGCTCGGGCGTTTTCTCCATTTGCGTGCGGAGTTTGGAGAGGGCGGAGTCTGCTTTTTCTTTGAAGGCGTCTCCGACGGCGTGGAGGCGGAAATTGGGGTTGGTGGTGCTGAGGGCCTGGGCGGCGGCACCGGAGCCGCGGCCACCGGAACCGATGAGGCCGATTTTGACTTCATCACTGCCAGCGGCCCAGGCGCTGTTGGAGGCGGTGAGGGCGGCAGCACCGGCGGCGACGGTGGAGGTTTTTTTGATGAAATCGCGCCGGGTGTCTCCTGCGGTGCGGTCGGTGGGGGTGGTCGGAGTGGGATTCATATTTGATAGGGGAGGGTTGGGGTTGTTTGGAAGAGGAAGGAAGTTTTGACGAGGCGAACGAATTAGGCGTCGGCCCAGGATTGGCGGATGAGTTGGATGCCTTCGAGATAGACTTGGTCGGGGCTGGGGAAGAAGTCCCTCCAGACGCGAGTGGCGGCGGCGAGATCGGGGAGGGCGCTGCCGAAGGCCTCAATGGTCATCCAGCCGTCATAACCGAGGCCTTTGAGGCGGCGGATGGCGGCGGGGATGTCGATGTGGCCGCGTCCTGGGGTGCCGCGGTCGTTTTCGGAGATGTGGACGTGGTTCAATTTGCCGCTGGCGAAAACGGTATCGATGGCTCCGAGGGGGTCTTTTTCTTCGATGTTGGCGTGGAAGGTGTCGTACATGGTGCCGAAGTTGGGGTGATCGACACGCTGAACGTAGGCGGAGGCTTGGGCCATGGTATTGAGGAGGTGAGCCTCGAAGCGGTTGAGGGCCTCAATGGCGCATTTGACGCCGGCATCCTGAGCAATGGGGGCGATGGCGCGGTGCACTTCTGCTGCGCCTGCGAGTTCGGCCTCGGTGGGGAAGGCTCCGGTGAACTGACCGAGCACCTGATAGTAGGGGCCGCAGAGAGTCTGGACGCCCGCATTGTGGGCGCATTCGAGGACGCGCTTGAGGTGATCAATGGCTCCTTGGCGGTTGGCTGCGTCGGCGCTGATGGCGTTGTGGGCTTCATCGGGCAGGACGGTGACGGCGGTGGCTTCGAGCCCGCTGTCTTTGAGGAATTGTCCAATGCCTTTGAAATGATCGGGGTTGCTCACATCGAAGATGGGAATCTCCACGCCGTCATAACCTGCGGCTTTGAGTTTTTCGATGGTGGGATAGGTGTCCTCGGTGACGTGACCGGTCCAGAGCAGCAGGTTGAATCCAATTTTCATGAAGGAAGGGTGTCAAAGCTAGGGATGAAGCGGGGACGGCGCAAGCACGGGAAGAAACGAATTGCCCTCCCAGACTGGCGCGATCATGTTCGGTGTAACGGATCGGATGGCCGGACCTTTCGGACGGAGATCGGAAGGCCAAGCTGAGGGGGAAGGATCGCAAAGTCAGCTGAGAAAAGGCTTGCAATTATTTAAATTCTATTAACAATATTGTCTGATTAACCAAATGCCCATGAAAGCCCCCCGCTTGCTCCTCGCTGCCGCTCTGCCTTTGATGGCGGTTTCATGTCAGAACAATCCGTTTGCGCAAAAGCCAGCGGATCCCTATGCCCAACCTTATGGGGCGGACGGCGGATACAATCCGTACGGGACCGATTCGGGCTACGGCCAAGCACCGGCTTACAATCAGGGATCCTACGCGCAGCAGCCAGCGCCGAGCTATTCGCAGCCCAGCTACTCCCAGCCGAGCTACACGCCGCCTCCGTCAGATCCGTACGCCTACGATCCGCCGCCTCCGAGCCCGGAGCCTTCTTATTCGCCGCCGAGCAGCGGTGGTTCGACCCACACGGTGGTGCGCGGAGACACGCTTTATTCGTTGGCCCGACGTTATGGTACGACGGTGAGCAAGATCAAGTCTGCCAATGGGCTGTCGAGCGATCTGATCGTGATTGGTCAGCGTTTGAGGATTCCTTGAGAACCTCTTGATTGGCAAGAAGGTGACGGTGAGCCGTGAGCTGGAGGTGGTCCTGCCTGCAGCGGGGACGCCGCTGAGCATCGCCCTGCCCAGGCGGCTGGTAGCCGAGAGGGGGCATTTTGACTTCCTTGTGCCGTCGAACTCTCGGTGAAGAGATCAGCCAAAGAGTGCGGCGATGGGCTGGCCGCCGTCGGTGATGGGGACGGGGCGTGAGCCGTCCATCAGCTCATGGGAGGGATCGATGCCGAGGGTGGCATGGATGGTGGCGTGGAAGTCGGGGATGGAGACGGGATTTTCGACGATCTTTTTGGCGATGTCATCGGTGACGCCGTAGGCTCCGCTGTGCTTCAGGCCACCCCCGGCGAGGACGAGGGAGAAGGCGGTGCCTTGGTGGCCGCGCCCGCCTTTGCCGTCAAATTCCGGTGGGCGACCGAACTCGGTGCCGACGGCGATGAGGGTTTTATCCAGGATGCCTTTGTTTTTGAGGTCGGTGATGAGGGCGGCGAGGGCGGTGTCGAGTTCCTGGATGAGGAGGTGCTGGTTTTCGTAGCCGTTGTTGTGAATGTCCCAACCGGTGCCGTTCATGAAGTTGAGGTTGTGGGAGACCTCAATGAAGCGCACGCCTGCCTGGACGAGGCGGCGGGCGAGGAGACAGCGTTGACCGAACTCGCCGCCGTAGCTTTCCCGGAGGCTGGCGGGCTCTTGGGAGAGATTGAACTCGCGCATGAAATCGGGGCCAGCGAGGCGCAGGGCTTCGACCTGGGTGCGCTCGTAGTTGGCCATGAGGGACTGCTCGGGCATGCGGGCTTGCAGGGGGGCGAGCAGGGCCTTGCGGCGCTGGGCGCGGTCCGCGCTGACGTGGTCGGGTAAGGAGAAGCCGGCGGGACCGGTTTCGGTATCCACCAAATAAACGAAGCCCGCCTCGGCACCGAGGAAGCCAGGGCCACGGCTGACGTTGGGGTAGCCGATGAGCATGTAGGCGG
>JAGRPD010000026.1:0-196 GCA_020439875.1 Verrucomicrobiales bacterium | reverse complement strand
GACGTGGTGGTTCACGGTGCGCACGGCGGTGACGTGCTCCATGAGTTTGGCGGTTTTGGAGAGGTGCTCGCAGAGCTTCACGCCCGGCACGCTGGTGTCGATGCTTTTGTAGAGGGAGCCGGCTTTTTGGGGTTTGCCGCGATTGTCGCCGAGGGCTTTGGGGTCAAAGGTATCGATCTGTCCCATGCCGCCGCCG
>JAGRPD010000313.1 GCA_020439875.1 Verrucomicrobiales bacterium | reverse complement strand
CTCCCTCAAATGATAAGACCGTGAGCCAGAGGGGGGACTGAGGGTGGGGGAAGCCCGCGATGCGGAGAGAGGAGCACGACGGGTAAAACTCTGAAAAGGTGGAAATTATGGTATTTATGGTTTGAATGAATATTGAAGTCAAGGGCATGCATTCGGGAAAAATGTTAAGCTGATTGACTTTCAGAAAATACAAATTGTATTGATAACAAAAATTTACGTGTTGACTTATTTTTAACGTTGTGCCGACAACTCGTGAGTTGAGAAACAACTGCCTCATCATGTGATGAGCCGGTGGTGTGAGGACCTGCCTTGTCAGAGGGGCGTCCGCTTGGATGATCTGCCGCTACCTGGACTGCACTCTCAAGCAGGCTCAGTCCCCTCATCCGAATCCGCTGCTCCCGATTCAGGTTCCCAATGGACTTTGGTTCGCGAGCTGAATTCTCGCAAAATCCAATGCGTTCAGGTGCGATTCAGGTTCATTTTGCTATCACGGCGACATGAAAATGATCCGCCGCCTCATTCCTATCGTTTTGACGAGCAGCTTTGCGAGTGCTCAAACTCAAATCGACCTCACCCAGCTGGAAAACTATGCGAATCAACCCGTGCCTGGCTACATCACTCGGGACAACACGACGGTGGGCAATGCCATCACCGATATGGGTGCCACGTTGGGGCGGGTGTTGTTTTATGACAAACGGTTGTCTCGCAATGACACCGTTTCATGCGCAAGCTGCCACATTCAGTCGAGGGGATTTAGCGATGTAGCGACCGCCAGTACCGGAGTGGCGGGGCAAACCGGACGCCACTCGATGCGGCTGATCAACGCGCGGTTCTCTGGCGAATCGAGATTCTTTTGGGATGAGCGGGCAGCGACGGCTGAGGCTCAGGCGACGATGCCGATTCAAGACCATGCTGAGATGGGCTTCAGCGGCACCAACGGCGATCCTGATTTTAATGATTTGATCACGAAGCTCTCCAGCATCGAGGTGTACCAGGTACTGTTTGAGGCTGTTTACGACGACCCGAGCATCACTGAGGAACGGGTCGGCAGGGCCATCGCTCAATTTGTGCGCAGCATCCAGTCCTTCGACAGCAAGTACGATGTAGGGCGCGCGCAGGCACCCAATGATGGGGCTCCTTTTCCAAACTTCACCATGCAGGAAAACCAAGGCAAAGACCTCTTCTTGCGCCCGCCGAATCTGGGCGGGGCGGGCTGTGCGGGCTGCCATCAGCCCCCTGAATTTTCGATTGATCCGGTCAGTCGCAACAATGGAATCACCGGAGTGATCGCTGGTGGCACCGACTTGACCAATACCCGCGCCCCGAGCTTGCGAGATTTGGTCGGGCCGGATGGTTCGCCGCACGGAGGTTTCATGCACGATGCCAGCCTGCTCTCCCTGCGGGCGGTGATCGACCACTACAACGCGATCCCGGCTCTCAATGCGAATATTGACCCACGCCTGATCATGCCTGGAGGGCTGCCTCAGCGGCTCAATCTGAGCACCACGCAGAAAGACGCGATGGAGGCCTTTTTGAAAACGCTCACGGGAAGCAATGTTTACACCGATCCGAAATGGTCGGATCCATTCGATGCGACGGGCAATCTCAACGCCATCATCTTGCCCGTGGGTGGCAGTGCGATCAGCCGAGAGGAGGTGAATGGCACGATGCATTCTCGAATTGCCACTTCGGTGGTGCCGAATGTGACCTATGGTTTTCAAAGCAGTGAGAATCTCGTGAACTGGTCGGAAACAATCCCTGTCAAGGCTGCCGCCGATGGTTCCATCGAGCTTCTGGTGCCCGATGTGCCGGGAGAAACACGCCAGTTTTTCCGATTCTGCTATCCTCCTGCACCCTGACTTTGTGCATCAGGCTTGTGTCAAGCCCCAGCTCAATGCATGCTCCAGCCAAGGTGAAAATACTCGTGGTGGAAGACGTTCCAGATCTGCGTGGCTTGCTCGTCGCGCTGTTGCACGATGAGGGGCATGTGGTGGATGAGTGTGCGGACGGAATTGAGGGATTATATCGTGCTCTCAATTGGCAGTACGACGCCATCATTCTCGATGTGATGCTTCCCGGTATGGATGGGTTTGCTTTGCTCAAAAAGCTGCGTTGCCAAAAAAACACGCCCGTTCTCATGCTGACCGCGCGTGATGCAACCAGAGATCGCGTGCATGGCCTCGATAGCGGGGCGGATGACTACCTGACGAAGCCCTTCGATAACGACGAGTTCCTTGCCCGAGTGCGTGCGGTGGCTCGCCGCGGTGGTGTGAATCCGAGAAAGGTTCTGCAAATCGGGGATGTTGAGCTGGATACGGCGGCGATGACCATCGAGCTAAATGGCGTGCGGGTATTCGTCACGCCAAGGGAGTTTAAGCTCATCGAATTGCTCTCCCGCCATCGCGGTGTGGTGGTCTCTCGCGAGGCAATCATTGAATATCTCTTCGACGATGAGAATGAGGAGACCGACATATCAAACTTGCTCGATGTCTATATCTACAAGCTTCGGCAAAAGCTCGGACGGGACTTGATCAAAACTCGGAGGGGAGCGGGTTACATCGTCGAATGAAAGCCAAGCGGGATCGGCCAGCATTTTGGCGCTCCATCGCGTTTCGCATTCAGAGCTGGTACGCAACGGCTCTGGCGCTGACGCTGGCGGGGATGATGGTGGGATTCTACCATGTTGAGCGTGAGCACCGTATCGATGCGCTCGATGTAGAACTCTCATCTCTGATGCACAGCTTACTTCCGGCTGTGGAGCCGCGGCATGAACCGCCACCTCCCGATGCCCACCACCGTCCAGCGCCGCCGCCCGATGGCGGCTTTGGCCCGCCTCCAGGAGATGGCTTGCGTCCGCCGCCTCCATTTGGCTGGCATGAGCAAGAGCCAGATGAAGCCCGCGATGGGGATGCGCAGCACGCTCTCTCCTCAGCGGACGGCGAGCCATTCTGGTGGGTGATGTGGGATAGGCATGGGGAAATCATTGAGCAATGGGGCGGAGATCGTCCTCCAGACATTCGCTGGAACGGAGGCAAGATCGATCTGCCTTACCAAACCCTCGGCGGCTATCGGGTGATGTTTTTCCGGGGACCGCACAATACCCGAGCGGCAGCGGGTAAGAGTCTCGGTGCGGTTCAGGAGCAGCTTCGGAGTTACGCGTTCAGGCTCGCTGGATGGGGTATCGCGCTGTTTGTGTTGGGTGTTCTTTTTGGGTGGTTGATCATGCGCTGGGGGCTGCGCCCGGTGCACCGCATTGCTGCGGATGCGACTCGCATCGCGGCGGGGGATCGTGCTCACCGTATCGATACGTTGTCTTGTGCTCGTGAGATCCACGAACTGGGCATGGTGCTCAATGATTCATTCGATGTCTTGCAGCGGGAAATTGTGCGTCGCGAGCGCTTCACCTCGGATGCATCCCATGAACTACGCACCCCATTGAGCGTCGTACTCGGGCAATTGCAGCGCCTCATTTCCAAGCCGCGAACGGCGGAAGAAACGCACGAGATTGCATCCCAGGCCCATGCCGCTGCATTGCGCATGCGTGCTCTCATTGAGCAAATGATGGCGCTTGCGCGCTTGGATGAAGCATCACCGACCGACCTTGCTCAACTGGATCTTGCGAAGGTGGCGAGACATGCGGCCCAAGAGCTTGACTCGATGATTGCAGAGCATGAGAGCGTGCTCAGCAGCCATCTTTCATCGGCCATGGTGCTCGGGGATGAGGCGCAGCTACAGCGCCTTTTGATCAACCTGCTCAGCAATGCCGTCGTGCACACGCCGAGAGGTAGCCAATTAGAGCTTGCGACGGGTTGCGATGAAGAGGGGCCGTGGGCGAGGGTGGCTGACAACGGACCCGCCATCCCGCCGGAGCATTTGACCAACCTCTTCGAGCGATTTTACCAAGTGGACTCGGCGAGGAGTGGTGGTGGCTGCGGACTCGGGCTAGCCATCTGCAAAAAAACTGCCGAACGGCATGGGGGGAACCTCTCGGTCGAGAGTGTGCCGGGCAAGGGCACGACCTTCACGCTGCGATTGCCGAGGGGAGGCTAGGGGGGAGGTGGCGGGATCGGAGGGATTTTTCAAATTGCAGAGGTTGCAATTGACGCCGGGGGCGGAATGCGCTGAAGATTTGGCGATGAGCAAAAATAGACGGATCTTAGGGGGCTGGCCCATGATGCTGGCTGGTGCGACGGCGATTTTTTTGAGTGGCTGCGGGAAGAGCCCAGCTCCAGAGGGTGCCGCTGCAGAAGGGGCCGCCCCAGAGGCGGCGGTTGAAGCCGTGAAGACGGGTCTGAGTGGGTCAGCGGAGAGGCTGGGATTCGCGGCGCATTGTCCAAAAAATGCGGCATTCTTCTTGGGGGCGGTGGATTTTCAAGGGCACACGCAGCGCTTTGAAGCGTCGGCGGTGGGACAGCGCTTGATGGACTTCACGGGAGATAAGTTGCCGACCTCTAAAAAGAAGAAGGAGGCGGAGTGGAAAGACTTCGAAGGCATCTTTCTTTCCCTGGGGGCGGGAGGGGAAAAGTTCGGTGCGTGGATTCGTGAGGTGTCGGATTTGTACAACGAGGTGACGTATCGGACGCTCTTTGCCGGTGGGCTGACGACGGCGTTGGGTGGGAAACCTGAGCCAACGGACTTTCTGGTGTCGGCCCTGGCGGATGATAAACTGATGGATCGAGGGATGAAGCTGCTGGAGACGCTGGAGTTTCCTCCGCTGCTGCTTGGAGTGAAGAGCCCGAAGGCGGAGAAATGGCTGGAGGAAGCCATGAAGGAAGACGGAATGCCCGAGCTTCTCAAGGAGGCGCCACGCAGTCAGATGGAGACGCCGTTGGGCGGCAAAATGGAGGTGTTTGAACTCGATTTTTCGAAAATCATCACGCAGGAGATGGTGGAGAAGGCGAAAAAAAATGCCACCAGCCCCCAGCATGAGCAGAGGCTGACTCAGGCATCGGAGATTTTGCGGAAGAAGAAGGGGAAATTTGCCATGGGGGTGCTGGATGGACATTTGGTGGTGGCCCTGGGAGCGAACTTGGATCATGTGGCGGCGCTGGTGACGGATCCGGCCCAATCGATGCTGGCCAAGACGGACTGGGACAGCATGGCGGGTGAAGCGGGCAGTAAGAATGTGCTGGCGGTCATCTCTGCGGAGGCGACGCTGCTGGAGTCGATGACGAGTCCGACTCCGTTTGTGCCGATTGTGAAAGGGCTGATGGCGGGTCTGGAGCAGAGTGAAATTTTCGCACCGGTGGCGGAGAAGCTGGAGCCAATGGTGGCGGATCTGGAGGCGAAGGAGAAGGTGGTGTTCATGCATGATTGGCAGGACATGGCGCTGCTGGCGTGGTGGGAGGACGGCCTGCACCTGCGGGCTCAAGGTGGCGCGGTGCCGCAGGGGGTGGACTGGGAAAAGCCGACGGCTCTGGCTCCGCTGCTGGCGGATCCCGATCTGCTGCTGGGCATGGTGGGCAGGGATTCGAGTTCGGGAGCTGGACGGGCCTATTTTGAGCAGTGGATGGTGGTGATCTACGAGGTGGTGGGTGAATTGGCAGGCATGGGAGTGATGGGTGAGCAGGGGCCGATGATGCTGGCGATGGCGCAGCAGGCGATCGTTCCCGGCCTCGTGTCGGTGTACGAAGGCTCGCGGGAGATTTACCAAAATGGGTTGGGATCGGACTCGGCGCTGGTGATCGATGTGGGTGGGAAGATGCCGACGCTGCCCGGGGTGCCTCCGATGCCGGACGAGGCAAAGATGCTGCGGATCTCGACGGTGCGGACGGTGAAGGATCGGGCAGCGGTGGCAGCGGGATGGCAGAAGATGGAGTCTGAGCTGGCGAATCTGCTGAAGGCGTTGCCCGCACCGCAGCCGCTGTCTTTGCCGAGCACGATGTCCTCGGAGAAGGCCGGTCTGACGACGTATTTTTATCCGATCCCGTTCATGTCGGATGACTTGCTGCCGTGCAGTTCCATCAGCGATCAGTACTTTTTCGTCGGCACCTCCAAGGCGCTGAATGAGAAATTGGACGGGATGCTGAAGGAGGGCAACGGAACCGCTCCCACGGGAATGATGGGGCGGGTGAACTTCCCGGTGTTGCGGGATCTGCTCATCCAGTGGAGCAAGCTGAGTCAGAAGGCCGATGCGGAGGAGAAGGAACAGGCGATCCGCGAGATGATGGAGCCGCTGGGTGTGCTGGATTACCGCGCCGAGATGGAGAGGGGCAAAATCATGTCGCGCATGGATTGGCCGATGAAGGACGTGAAGCGGGTGGATTGAGTCCGTGATTCAGCCGTGCGTGACGGGACCGGTGGAATCCGCCGCCAGTTCGCGCAGTTTGGCCGCCGCTTGGGTGATGAGCCCAGCGGCGGTTTGCGTTTCCTCGTGGGTGTTGAGGCGGGAAAAGGAAAACCGCAGGGTGCTGGCGGCGTGGCGGGCATCGTGCCCCATGGCTTCGAGGACGTGAGAGGGATGCACGGAGGCGCTGTGGCAGGCGGATCCGGCGGAGCAACAGAGGCCGGCCTTGTCGAGAAGGATGAGCATTTCTGAGGCTTCCAGGCCGGGGAAGGTGAGGCTGCTGGTGGTGGGCAGACGGTGAAGGGGATCTCCGTTGCGCTGAATGGAGGGGTCTGCGGAGAGCAGGCTTTCCTCGAAGTGATCTCGCATCTGCCGCACACGGTCTGCCGTGCCGTCGGTGAGGCTTTGTCGCATGGACTCAGCGGCGACGCCGAGACCCACGATGTAAGGGACGTTCTCGGTGCCGCTGCGCCGTCCTCCTTCCTGGCCGCCGCCGAGGATGAGGGGTGAGAAGCGGGTTTTGCGGCTGATGTAGAGAGCGCCGATGCCTTTGGGGGCGTGAAATTTGTGACCGCTGAGGCTGAGGAAGTCCACAGGGACGGCGTGCACATCAAGGGGGATCTTGCCCGCAGCTTGCACGGCATCGGTGTGGACTTGGGCTCCAGCGGCGTGGGCGATCTCGGTGATCTCTGCCAGCGGATGGATGACGCCGGTTTCGTTGTTGGCCCACATCAGGGAGACCAGGGCGGTGAGACCGGGTTGAACGCAGTGGCGCAGGTGATCGAGGTCCACCCGGCCATCGCGGGTGACGCGAACGCGAGTCACCTCGCCCCCGCTTTGCTGCCAGCGCTGGGCGGACTCGAGGACGGCGGGATGCTCGGTGCCGCTGATGACCAGACGTGGCAGTTGGGGCCGGAGGGCGCGGACGGAGGCGTGAACGGCGTTGATGGACTCGGTGCCGCCGCTGGTGAAGGTGATCTCACTGGGTTGGGCGTTGAGGAGGCGGGCGAGGCTGTGCCGAGCCTGGGCGAGGGCGTCGCGGACGCGGCGGGCGCTGAGGTAAGCGGAGGAGGGGTTTTGCCAGTCCTCCTGAAGGAAGGGCAGCAGGGCGGCGACGACCTCGGGCGCGGGTTGGGTGGTGGCGTTGGAGTCGAGGTAAATCATGCGCTCAGGGTGGCGCGGCGGCGCTGGGGTGCAAGCGGGTCCCTGGGGCGAGGCGGGGGAACGCTCGGACGACAAATGGGGCGGGGAATGGGGTGGAGGGGAGGGGGAAAGCACTCGTTGCGCGCCGGTAGGCTTGTGGTAGCATTGCGGCCCGCTGGTGGAGCTGCGGATTTTTTGCAGCTCCGACTGGCGCATCCCAACCTCTTTCTATTTCGTTTTTTGTTGCATGGATTGGTTTGATTCTCTGGGCGCATTTGGCGCGGTTTTGAAGGTGATCATCCTCATCATTGAGGTGGTGATGGTGTTTAACCTGATGATTTTGGTGCACGAGTGGGGGCACTTCCTGGCGGCACGCTGGCGGGGGCTTCACGTGGATCGTTTCCAAATCTGGTTCGGAAAACCGATCTGGAAAAAAACCATCAACGGTGTGCAGTATGGCCTGGGTTGCATTCCCGCTGGAGGCTTTGTCTCGCTGCCGCAGATGGCTCCGATGGAGAGCATCGAGGGAGAGGTGGTGACGGATGAGCCGCTGCCGCCGATCAAGCCGATCGATAAAATCATTGTGGCCTTTGCCGGGCCGTTGTTCAGCTTTTTGCTGGCGGCGTTTTTTGCGGTGTTGGTGTCTTGGCTGGGCAAGCCGGAGTCCGATGCGGTGACGACGACGACGATCGGCTACGTCTTGCCGGATAGCGCGGGTGCCAAAGCGGGCCTGCAGGCGGGGGATCGGATTTTGGAGATCGACGGCAATCCCGTGAAGCGATTTCAAGGATTGGTGGATAGCGTGAGCTGGGCGGTGATCGCGAGTGAGGGGGAGGATATCGTTTTCAAAGTGGAGCGTCCTGAGGCGGGAACGATGGAGATCAAGGTGCCAGCACAGACCGCTCGGGTGGAAAGCAAACCACTGCCTTGGTGGCGGTCGATTTTTCAACGGCCTCAGTTGAAGGAGGTGGGCATCACGGGTCGCGAGGCGGCGGTGGTGGGATCGGTGCAGGAGAACGGGCCTGCGGCGGAGGCGGGCATGCAGGCGGGAGATAAAGTCGTCTCGGTGGATGGGCGTACGATTTATAATCCGCTGGAGGTGATGGACATGATCAAGAAAAAGGGCGATCAACCACTGGTGATCGAGGTGGATCGTGAAGGGAAAAAAGTGAAGCTGGAGATGCAGGCACGGTTGCCGGATCAGCGACCGGCGGACTTTGATCGCAAGCTCGTCGGCATCGTTTGGCAGGGGGATGCGGAGCAGACGCTGGTGCACCCCAGCGTGGGACAGCAGCTCAGTCTGGCGTCTCGCAGCATGTACAACATGATCTCTGCACTGGTGTCGGCGAAGTCGGACATCAGTGCCTCCCACATGAGTGGGCCGCTGGGCATTGGCCGTGTCTATTTTAGCCTGTTTCAGCGACCATACGCGCTGCAGTGGGTGTTGTGGTTCAGCGTCATCCTCAACGTGAACTTGGCTATCATGAATCTGCTGCCCTTTCCGGTGCTGGACGGTGGCCACATCACGCTGGCGTTGGGAGAGGCGGTGCGGGGGCGCCCGCTGCAAGGCCGGTTTTTGGAGGTGGTGCAGACTGCCTGCGTGCTGCTGCTGTTCGGCTTTTTGATTTTTGTCAGCGTGAAGGATGTGGGAGATTGGTTTGGCGGCAGCAAAGACAAAGGCAAGGCGGAGGAAATCCGCTGGCTGTCGCCGGAAGAGCGCTCCGCTGCGGCTGCTGAGAAGCGTTGAGTGCCGCATGCCGCTCGCTCTTGAGCTTGGCCTGAGTCGGCTCACAAGGCGATCCGCTGGGCGCGGCAGCTTCCGCTTTACTCCAGGAGGTTTTCGGCCTCCCTTGAACCCGCCTTATGAGCCGACAAGACAATCTCGACCTTTTCTTTCGTGGTGGAAAAACCGTGATCCTGCCGATCGATCACGGGGTGGCCATTCCAGTGCCGGAACTGGCGCAGCCGATGGAGCTGATCCAGCGAGTGAGCCCCTATGTGGACGGCTTCGTGATGAATCTGGGCCTAGCTCTGCAATGCGGTGCGGAGCTGGAGAGCAAGGGCATCTGCCTGCGGACCGACGTATATAACACCCGGACGGAGGGAGAAGGCGCGGGCACCATCGGAGTCTATGGCGTGGAGGAGGCCGAAATGGTGGGTGCCAATGCGGTGATGCACATGCTTTACCCCGGCGGGGCCAATGAGCGGATCAATTTTGTGGAGTGTGCCGATTTGATCCGAGTCAGCCTGGACTCGGAAGTGCCGGTGATTCTTGAGGCGTTGCCGAAGGGGTTGGGTCAGACGGCGGAGTACACGGTGGAGAAGGTGGCCTTCGCGGCGCGGCTGGCGGCGGAGCTGGGCGCGGATGTGGTGAAGGTGCCGTTTCCTCCCGGAGCCTCGGTGGAAGAGTTTCGAAAAGTCGTGGAGGGAACTTTCATCCCGGTGGTGATCCTGGGTGGCGCGGCGCTGGGTGACGACGCGGAGCTGCTGAAGATGGTGGAGGATGCGATGACGGCGGGCGCGGCAGGCATCGCCATCGGGCGCAATGTCTGGCAGCATCCGAACCCGGCGGCGATCTCGCGGAGTCTGCATGCGGTGGTGCATCAAGATGCGTCGGCCCTGGAGGCGCTGGCCTTGCTGAAAGAGCCCGTACGCTGATCTCGCTGCAACCCGTGGGGCTCTTCTCACGTTCTCTTTGGCACCATGGTTCGACGTTTTTTTCCCCTGCTTTGCACGGCCCTGATGCTGGGCACGAGTCTGCCCGCTGCCGAGGTGACGGCGAAGTTTGACATGGAGAGCTGGCCGGAGGGTGCGCCGCCACGGGAGGATGTGTTCGTGGTGGAGGGAGAGATTCAGGTCAAAAAAGTGGAGGGCCAGGGTGTACTAGAGATCGAGCCTGAACCGATCGTCGATGCTAACGCGCAGGTGGGCGCATCGGCCAAGGGCAGTGCCCGCATCCGCGCCCGCATCTGGGCGGCGAAGCGGGCGCGCAGCTATCCGCGCATCGGACTCGGTGTGCATGGCATCAGTGGTTATCGGCTGCTGCTCAATGCGCCGCGGCGGCAGGTGGAGCTGGTGAAAAATGATGAGGTGGTGGCCACGGCAGATTTTCAATGGACCACGGAGACATGGACCTGGCTGGAACTGTCCGCTCGACCGGGCGCTGCTGAGGGAGATCCGTGGATCATCGAAGGCCGCGCCTGGACGGAAGGCGCGCCGATGCCGGAGAAGGCCCTGATCGACCATCGCGACGACAGCGGCATGAAGGGCTCTGGCAAATGCAGCATCTGGGGCACGCCGTACTCGGAGCAGCCGATCCGTTTTGACGATATCGAGGTCGCCGTCGAGGTGGCGGAATCCTGAGGTCCGTTACGATTCGCCTGCATCATCGGGCATGACGTCAACGGCCACGCGCAAGGTTTGCGAACCGGAGCCAAGCGTGATGCCACGCAGCGGGCTGACGTCCAGGTAGTCCCGCCCCCAGGCGATGGTGATGTGCCGGGTGCCGGGCTGGAGGTTGTTGGTGGGATCGAGGTCCACCCAGCCGTCGTGATCGCCGACGAAGAGCGAGACCCAGGCGTGGGAGGCGTCTGCTCCGACCAACTTGACTTGTCCCGGCGGCGGCAGCGTCTCGAGGTAGCCACTGACGTAGCGCGCGGGCAGGCCGAGGGATCTCAGGCAGGCAATCATGACCTGGGCAAAGTCCTGGCACACGCCTCGGCGATT
>JAGRPD010000312.1 GCA_020439875.1 Verrucomicrobiales bacterium | reverse complement strand
AAATCGACGAGTCCGCGAAGTCGGGCTAGCGCCAAGCCTCCTCGTCGATCGAGGGGCGCGACCTTCTTTAATGAACCAGCCTCAGCGTCGAGGCAGCGATCAATCTTCGAAGTCGGACTCCCAGTTCTGCTGAGGCCGACCCCCACGGGAGCTGCCGCGATCTTTGCGGCCACCGCCGCCACCGCCGCCACCTCCAGAGCGACGCCGGTCATCCCAGTCGTCGCCATTGTCGTTCCAATTGGTGCGCTGCTCGCGGCGTGGACCTCCTTTGGGATTGCCGCCACGGGGTGGGCGACGATCATCACCCCCGCCGCCGCCAGATCGCTCTTTGGGTGGACCGGGAGGTCGGGCAGGACGCTCTTCGCGGGGCCGAGCTTCGACGACGCGCATGGCGCGGCCGGAGATCTGGGCTCCATTCAAGTTCTCGATGGCTGCGCGGGCCTCATCATCGTTGGGCATGTCCACAAATCCAAACCCGCGGGAGCGTTGGGTTTCCCGATCAAGGACGATGCGGGCGTGAGCGACTGTGCCGTAGGCGCCAAACTCGTTGCGCAATTCCTCGTCGGTGAGGGAGTAGGCGAGATTACTGACGTAGAGATTCATCGCGATGATGATGACGAAGGCCGCCACGAGGGACGTTGAAGTGGAATGGATTCATGCGGGCGGCTATGCGAATGAAGCGATTCGATCTCGCCAGGCTTTTGGCGTGAACGGGCCAAGAATGATGAATAGGGCGGGCTTTGTCAATCGGTGGAAGCAACGATTTTTTCACCGGCGGGCGAGGTCTCGGCCTCCGGGGTGCCTCGCAGTTCGGCGCGAGCGAAATCCGCCACGTTGAGGCGAGCCCGCAGGTTTTGCCCCACGGCCAGGGGGGCACCGCGATGATCGCGCCGCAGGTAGCCCAGCAGGCGGAGGCCGTTGGGCAGCTCCACGGTGGCGGTGCGTTCACTGAGCAGCTCGCGCACCGTGACGTGGGTCTCGATGTAGTCGGGGATGCGCTCCATGGGTCAATCGGCGGGCTTGATGCGGGGGGCTGCTTGTTTCAATTGGTCGCGGGCGGTGAGGAGATCGACGGCGCGTTGCAGGATGGTGTCGCGCGGGGGCGGGTGGTTTTCGGGTTCATCCTGGCCCAGCGAGCGGCGCAGGTAGCTGCCGAGTTCGGGGTTTTGGCCAGAGACGAGGGCGGCTTCATTGAAGCGCTGGCGGGGGTTTTCATGCACCAGCTCGCGCACGCGACCCTGGAGCATGAAGCGCTCGGCCTGCTGCTTTTCGATCTCTGTTTGAGACACATTAAAGTCCGGGGTGAGGCCTTTTTGAAAAAGGCTGGAGCCATCCGCCAGCAACATCTCTGAGCTGGCAAATCGCAGGGCCCACTCGTCCGTCAGGGCGGTGGTCTGATACAGCACCGTGGCACCGCGGGTGGGCGAGCCAATGACGAGTGCCCGCTGACGGGCACGCAACACGGCTGCAATGACCTCCGCCTGGGGCGGGGTGTCGGCATCGACGAGGACCAGCAAACCGGCCTCCCAAGCGGCGGGCTCGCGAGAGACGCTGGCTTGCTCTGCCTGCGTGCCGCCAAATTGACGGAGGCGAAAGAGGAACTCGCCTGCCGGCAAAAACAGGTCCAACCAGCGGGTAGCGATCTCGAAATCCACCGGCTCCGCTGGCTGACGCAGATCGAGAATGACATCCTCCACGCCATCGGCGCGCCAACGGGCCAGGGTCGGGGTGAGGTCCTTCACCTCAGCCGTCGTCCAGGCGGTGGGGCGCACCCAGCCGATGTGTTGCGTCAGAGGCATCCCTTGCAAAGCGGGCGATGACGTTGCGGCATCTGGTCCCTGCCGCCGTACCAGTTCGGCTCCCGTGCCGAGATCCTGCAAGAGACCCTCCAGAGCCGCACGGTTCAGGGTTTCAAAGGTGAGTCTGTCGCGGTGGATGTAGTCTTGGCGTAGCGCGCGAAAGGCCGACTGAATCGCCGCTTGGGGCAGTTGCTCCACCGCTGAGGGTTCCTCCGGAGTAGGTCCATCTGCCTCGGCAATAAGCGACCCTCCCAGGGCCAGCATGGCGGCACAGAGGAGGCGTATCATGGGGCGATCTGCTGCAAGTGGTTTAGAGCGTGGATCTCTCCCGGCGCGGTCGTCCAGGCATGATGCTGATCGATGGCCCGGGAGACGAAGGCCTTGCCCCGTGCGACCGCTTCGCTGAGGGGCAGGCCCTGACCCAGACCGGTGGCGATGGCGGCGGAGTAGGTGCAGCCCGTACCGTGGGTGTGTACGCCGGGGGTGCGCGGTGCCTCCAGCCATTGCGCGCCATCGGCAGTGACGAGAATGTCGGCGGCTCGGTCCCCCGTGAGGTGGCCGCCTTTGACGAGGAGATGGGTTTGAAAACGATCCGCCAGATCCTGCGCGCAGGCCGCCATATCGGCCCTGTTTTTCACCGGGCGCTGCCAGAGCACAGCGGCTTCATCCATGTTCGGAGTGAGCAGGGTGGCCAAGGGGAAAAGTCGCTCGCAGAGCAGCGTGACGGCGTCATCTTCCAGCAGGCGACCGCCGCTGGTGGCCACCATCACGGGATCCACCACCAGAGGCCGAGCGCCGTCTCCCTGGTGCGCGACCCAGGCGCTGGCCACCGCTTCGATCTGCTCACGCCCGCCCACCATGCCGATCTTGGCCGCTGCGACAGGAAATCCGGCGAGCAAGACTCGGATCTGATCGGCGATGACTTCCGCGTCCATCAGCCGCAGCATCGACACCGCACCGGGCGTCTCCGACACCACACTGGTCACTGCCGTCAAACCATAGCCGCCGAGGGCGGAGATCGTTTTGAGATCCGCCTGAATGCCCGCGCCGGCGGAGGAATCCGAGCCGGCGATGGAGAGGATCACGGAGGGAGATGGCATGCAGGAGCGATACTAGGCTGACGCAGCCCAGATTGCAATCAGGTCGAGGAAAGCTTCGCCGGTGAAGGGACCACGAGGGCAGCTTGGGGAAACGATGGTATTGCAGCGTGAGGCAATTGCGACCGTGTTTAAATCACAGCCAGCAACATCTTTTACCCCCCATTTTTTACCAGCTCTCCGATGGAGGCTCGGATGAATCCGAGGGACTGGAGTGATGCACCGCCTTGAGGTCGGGGGAGGACTGCACGGGCAGGCACGGCGCATTTGCATTTGCCTGGGGAGCAGGGAAGGATGCGCGCTCATGCTCAAACTCATTCAGGAACCTCTTCAATTCTTCTTTGGCCAATCGCCGTCGGAGGTGTGGCGTCGCCTGCGCGAACGCGACATGCCCTGGACTGTGCAGCTCTGTGTCTATGGCGTCTGCGGAGTGCTGGCGACTGTGATTTCAGTGGGTCAGGTGATGCTACTTTCCCGTTACGTCATCCCAGCCTACGAGGGCATGATGGTTCATGGTGCGGAAATCACGGACGGATTGCGGGCGAAAAATCTGCTGATCAACAATACGATCGCCTTCCTGACGACGAACGTGATCGTCTATTTCCTGAACGTCTTGCTGGTGTTTAAGCGGGGGCGTCACCACCCCTGGGCAGAGTTCTTCTTTTTCACCCTCATCAATGCCATCAGTTTTGTCCTCAGCCAAGTGGCCGGTCCCTGGTTGGTGAAGGAGTTTGGCGTGCCGACCAATGTCGCCATCCTTTCCAACGCCGTGTTTGCGGCGCTCATCAATTTCATCGCTCGCAAGTTTTTCGTCTTCAAAGGCTAACGGGCCTCATCAGAGTCAAGTTCGATGCCAAAGAGTTGAGAGAGATCGGCCCCCTGGAGTTCGGTGCTTGAGGCATTGAGGTCGGCGATGGCGGTGTCTCGGGCGCTGCCGAGCAATTCCGCAGCGTCCCGACCGCGTAGCGTGAAGAGCAGGGTGGGGCTTTCATCGAGCTTTAATCCCGCTCCGTAAAGAACGGCCGCCGCGTGACGGCAGGGGTCGGCGTAGTCGTCGCAACCACACACGGTGCGGATGTCACCAGGCTGGGGGAGGATGCCGTTTTCGGGATCAGTCAGGGTGGCGAGGACGGATTCTCCCAACTGACCTGACAGCAAATCCAGCAGAGAAGGAACCGCTCCCGCGCAGGCTGTGACGACCTCTTGCCACAGCTCCGAATCCATCGGCTGGATGCCAACTCGGACGCGATGCACGGCATCATCCACCACCCAGGCCGTGATTCCACCCGGTGCGATGGCGAGGTCGAGCACCTGCTGTTTGCGCAGCAAAGTGCGCCCCGGGAGCAGGCGCTTTTCATACACTTCAAACTCTGCCAAGTGCCGACACCAGGCGCGTCCCCAGAAGGTGCTGGCCAGTTGTTTTCCTGCGGGAGGTGTCAATGGAGAGAGCGTCGCGCCATCTTCACGCAGCTCGTCCAAAGCCGCCTCAATGCGCGCCGCGCGTTGCCTTTTTTCATCGTCGGATTCCCTCATGCAGGGGGCTTACTCCAGGTCGGCGGTGGTGTCGAGTCGGACTAAATCCAGCAACTGTTCCGGACTCATTCCGGACAGGACGGAGGCGGCATCAGAGCTGTCCCCCACCAGATCCCGCGCCAGCTGATGTTTGTTTCGCAATAGGGTGTCGATATGCTGTTCCAAGGTGCCGCGACAGACGAACTTGTGGGCCAGTACGCGCCGCTTTTGGCCAATGCGATAGGCGCGATCGGTCGCCTGATCTTCCACAGCGGGATTCCACCAGCGATCAAAATGGATCACATGACTGGCGGCGGTGAGGGTCAAACCGGTGCCACCTGCTTTCACGGTGAGCACCATGAAAGGCGGGCCGCCAGGTCGCTGAAACTCCGCCACCATCTCAGAGCGGCGTGAGATGGGCACGTCGCCATGCAGGATCAAACCCGCGCGACCAAACACCGACTCCAACAGGCGAGCCAGAGGTGTGCAGGTTTCCCGAAACTGAGTGAAGATCAGCATGCGCTCTCGCTGTGCATGGATGCGCTCTGCCAGATCTCGAAGCCGAAGGAATTTTCCACTATCGGCGGGATTCCAGATGCCGTCTCCGTTCCAATGGCTGGGATGATTGCAGACTTGTTTGAACTTGAGGAGATAACCTAACACCAGACCTTGGCGAGCGCGAGGTTCAAGCAGCGGATCCTTCAGCAGCGACTCCAACTGTCTCACCAGCTTGGCGTAGATGGTGGCTTGGCGGCGAGTGAGTCCGCAGTGCACGGGCATTTCGATCTTCTCGGGCAGGTCCGGCAGCAGGCGTTTGTCGGTTTTGAGTCGCCGCAAAACAAACGGTCCGAGCAGACGGCGCAGGGCGGCGAAACCGTCGGAGCCAGCGCTGGCAGTGGCGGCATTCTTCAAAAAGGCGGCGAATTGCGAGGCGTCACCGAGCAGGCCGGGATTGAGGAAATCCATCAAGCTCCACAAATCGGCGGGCTGGTTTTCCACGGGGGTGCCACTGAGTGCCACGCGAGCGGGAGCCTGCAGGGCCTTCATGGCTTGAGTGACCGAGGCGGCTGGATTTTTGATGGCCTGCGCCTCATCCAGGATCACCAAACTCCAAATCAACGACTGCCAGTCGGATCGGCGCGTGAGGTGATGATAGGTGGTGACGACGACGTCGAAACTGGAAAAGGCAGATTGAGGATTTTGTTCGACCTCGGCCAATTCCTCGGCGGTCAGGATGGAACGATGCGCGAAGCACACGCGCAAGCTCGGTGCAAAGCGGGTCAGTTCATCCCGCCAGTTTCCCAGGAGTGAGGCTGGGACCACGATCAAGGCGGGCTCGTTCGCTTCAGCTGCATGGGCGAGTAGAAGGGCGATGGCTTGCAGCGTCTTGCCGAGTCCCATGTCATCTGCCAGGCAGGCACCGAGGCCGAGACGAGTCATGCGCCAGAGCCAATCAAAACCAGCGGCTTGGTAAGGTCGAAGTTGGGCTTTGAGAGCTGGCGGAGGCGGGCGGGTTGAGGGCTGCAAAAGGTCTTGCCATTGAGCCTTCAGCTCGGCTGACATTTCGATTCTCTGCCAAGGATCTAGCAAGGAGTTTGTGTCGGCTACAGCGGACTCGGATTCGCTCATCCGTGGGCCTGCGAGTCCGGCCAGCCAACGTAGGGCCTGATAGAAGGGAACGCCGTTTTCTTGGTTTAGTTCGCTGGCGCGTCGCCAATGGCTGAGGGTTGTTTGCAGGCGTTCACCGTGCACTTCGACCCAGCGACCCCGGAGGGAAACCAATCCTGTCTCCACACTGATTAGACGCTGCCATTCCTCCTCGCTCAAGGGCTCGCCATCCAGGCTGCGTTCGACTCGGAAAGCTAACAAAGCATGGGGTCCGAGTCCGCCTCTCGCTGGAGTGTCGAGAGTAATGGTGACGGTGGGACGGTGGCTGTGCCGTTTCTCCCACCAGTTGGGCAATTTTAAAATCAGCCCTGCTTCACGCAACGTTTCTGAAGAGGAGAGAATCTCATACGCTTCGGCAGCGGTGAGAGCTGCGGGTTGGAAAAGCCGCCGTGTTTGCAGCCATTCGGCCACCCAGGTGCAGCGTTCGGCAGCTCGACGGATCGGTGAAAGGAGCGTTTCAAGGGTGGTCTGTTGATCGGGGCTAGCGTACTTTTGAAAAGCTCGCGCTAGAGGCAGGTGTTGGATTTTCCCCTCGTGGTTCACGCTGTCGGCCAAGGTTGCGAGGAAGGCAAAGGGTCGCTCGGGTTGAGCGGCATTGTCGGCGAGGTGAAAGGTGACGCGACCCACTCGATGCCAGATGGCACCGCGAGATTCCAACCAGCCCTCCGCTCCGTTGGGATGGTTGTTCGCTCCTTGAATGACGTGCTTTTGCCAGCGTTGCCACCAGCTGCGGGCGGATTCCACGGTGGCATGTTGCAGGCCGGGAAACGGAGGGGCCGTCGCGAGCCAGGCTTGCAAGGATTCCTCAGAAGGCGGTGCGAGTTCCGCCGGAGTGCCAGCTAGGCACCAACGGCGCAGCCAAGTGCGTGCGCTGCTTCGCAGCCAGGCCCATGGCGGGCTTAATGTCGCACTGAGCAAACTGCAAGTTAGCTCCGTCAAAGTTTCTTCGAGACCGCCACGTTGCCAGGCCGCCTGGATCGCTGACTCCGCAGGCGTTTGCGGCTCTCCTTCGATGTCGAGGCACCCGTCGGCGTCGAGCACGGGTTGGAAGGCGAGAGTTGGAGCAACGATGGGCACTACGGATGAAGGGCTGCAACCGCGTCCAGGTCAAATCCTGAAGCACGTCCGGATTGGTCGAGAAGTCCCATGGGATCGTGCTCCACGGCGTCGTTTCCCGCATCATCCAAGATGGCGCGATGTCCGGTAGATTGTATCCGAATGTAACGAATCCAACTCAATCCGGTGGGTCCGAGATCATCCAGATCAAAGGAATCTCCGCCGCTGATCGCGGCGTTGGTGGGATCCGATCCTGTGGTGGGATTGCGTCCCGCAAAACCGCGACTGTAATAAAATGGATCGTAAGGATTCACGGAGGAACCCGCTGCAGGCGGCACCACGTCGATGGGAAAGCGATGCCACTCTCCCTCAAACAGCGCCACCGAAACCACGGCGGGCTCCATGAAACGGTAGGTGCGCGAGTTCGTCGCATCCCGAATGAAAAAGGCATTCTCGAAGATGGTGAAATCCAAGCCCGGACCGTTTTCAACGAGGTTGTCAGTGAACTCCAAGGTGATGACACCGCCTTCGGGGAAGTTTGGATCCGCGCCGATGGAGCGAGCGGGTAATGTGGCTCGGGCGGCGTGAAGCGAGACGAGTTCTGATTCCGATTGTGCGGGCACATCGACGCTGCGTCCGTCGGGAGGGCCGGTGACATTGCCTGGAACAAAAGCGGCACCAAAACCGCCGCTCTGCAACGGGGTGAATCGTTTGACGCGATCTGCGTACGGATCCGCTGTTTGACCCAGGACAGCGCGTGTTGGGTTCATCGGAAGAAGTGTGGCTCCTGCGGTGGCGTAAGCGGTCCGCATGGTGCCTTGAATCACGTGCAGGGTGTAACGATAGGTCGCTCCCGGGGACAGTCCATGATCCACCAAGTTTGATCCGTTCCCTGAATCAATGAGGATGGAACCCGTTGGATCATCTCGGGTGATTTGAAAGCCATCGACTGGACCGATCTCTGCCATCACGCGGGCGGGCTGCCAAGCTAAGCCGATCTTGCCCGCACCCGGCACCGCCACCAGCGCCTGACGAAGAGGAAGCTCGAAGACCTGGGAAAACTCCAACCCTGTGGCATCGCGCACCCGAATGCGGGGTTGGTGGAGGCCCTCGGTGGAACCGGGGGTGCCGAAAATGAGACCATCGGGCTGCAAGATCCACGAACCCGATGTTAGACTGAAAGGGAGAGAGCCGTCGATCAAACTCCATTCATAAGGCGGGGTGCCACCGCGAGCTTCCATCTGAAAATGATAGTCGAGGGAGGGGGATCCGGGAGGCAGGAGGCGAGGGGTGGTGATTTCCAAACCCTGTGTCACCAGCCAAGTTAGTTGTGTGGTGGCGGAGGATTGTGCAGCGTCGGTGACTTGGAGTTCGATTTGGTAGGAACCGGATTGAGGATGGCTCTGGGAGAGAGAGCCGGTTGCATCGAGGGACATGCCTGCGGCTTCATCGCTGAGCAGTTTCCATTGCAGGGGCGGTACGCCGCCTTGGGCCTGCAGGGATTGGGTCCAGGGCTGAGTGGCGACGGCATCCTGAAGCTGAGTGGTGAGGATTTCCAGAGGCGACGCGGCGGGATCACGAATGACCAACTGGTAGGAGGCGCTGTCCTGAGTTCCTGCCGCGTCGGTCACATAGACATCGAGAGTGAGGCTACCGGGTTGCTCGGATTGACCGCTCAATGAACCGCTTGTTGGGTCAATCTGGAATTGTCCGGAAGCTTCCTGAATGCTCCAACGATAAGGGGGGTGTCCGCCGATGGCCTCGAAGGTAGTGGAATAGAATTGGCTGGATTGCGCGGCAGGCGGAGTGCCGCTGGTGATCGAAAGCGGGATCTGGTAGAGGGCAGCGGTGGCGGCGTTGGGACTGCCGGGTTCAAAAACGGGAAACCAGACGCCTGCTCGGCGCACCGCTCGGCTCAGTCCCTGACCGGTCTCCGCGTCCACTTGCCACAATCCCTCTGGCAGCGCTTGGGCGATTTCTTCTTCAGTTCGCTCCCTGGGACGCTCTTCAATGGATGCGACCGCATCATTTTCGTCCGTCTCAGCCTGGTTCGAGACAGCGTTGGAGGAGGCGGTCGTTTTGGTGCGGATCCAGGCGAAAGGCTCGCGCTGTGCCATTTCCAGACTCAGCAGCACCGCGCTGGCGGCGAAGGCGGCGGCGAGGAGGGCGAGGATCCAGCGGCGGCGTAGGGTTGTCATGGCAGCGGCTGAGCGCGCAGCCGAACAAATCGCTGCGGAGTGGAACTGAGGAATTGATTGTCGGTGACGGTGACTCGCGTCCAACGGCCCTCTGGACGGGTGGTGACAAGGATGCCGGAGGCTGCCTGGAAGGGTTCAGAGCCGTGCAGTTCCGCCAGTGTGAACCAATCGTTGGGGGCTAGAGTGTTGCTTCCTTCCAGGATCAATGCCGCACCTTCCGCATCGGGATCGATAATGAAGTCGGAGCGAAGCCGTCCCAGTGTCACTTCGACTTCGATGGCCTGAGCTGAATCCGAGTGGAGAGGGTGGCGACCGAGCACGCGTTCCAGGAGATTGGGCAAGCCATCCTGATCGGGATCTGCGGCGTCTCCCCAGACGGTGGCTTCTTCGGCAGGAGGCAGACTGAAGCCGAAATGATGCTGCCGCCAGCTGGAGGCATCCTGGGGCACACGCAGCGCGGTGAGAGGAGCCGTGCCATAGACAATCGGGGTGCCAGCGGTGCCGATTTCGTCCTGCGCCAGAAAGGCAAGACTGGGGATGCCCTCGGGATCATTGAAGGCAGCGACTTGATAGATCACGTCGGTCACGCCGGGAAGCGGATCGTGATCGGGCGTGAAGCGTGCGGAAGAGCCTGTGGTGGGATCATAGACTTGCAACTGTGAGCTGGCAAATCCGGTGGCCCAGACTCGTCCCCAAGCATCGATGGTCACGGAGGCGGCACCATCAAATTGAAATAAGGGTGTGCTGCTGGCGCGTGTGAGAGGGACGGGGGTGCTGGTTTCGAGGCTGGCAACGGCGGCATCGACCTCGGTGATGTCCCATTTCAACACCCTGTTGGTGTCGTCGGAGTAGGGAGGAAAGGGGAGCAGTTCGTAGAGCCCCGCGTACAGGTTGCCCGCCGAATCGGTCGCGACTCCAGCGCTGTAGCTGCAAAGGGTTTGAGTGAGAGCCCCAGATACGGTTCCGTCGAGAGAGACATAGGTTAGATTGTGAGAGCCGGAGGCATTGGATCCTGCGATGATCCATCCCTCTCGATGGGATAAGCTGGATTTCCAGTAGCAACCGGCAAAGTTTTGAAGCGTCGCGAGAGGAGAAGTGACGATGCCGCTGGTGGGTGCCACAGCGTGGATGCCGCTGCCTCCACTGGAGGAGCCGCCCGCACCGACGAGGAGATTATTCAGATCACGGGCTGCAACAAAGGAGGGATCAAGGGTGATGCCATTCAGGGGTAAGGCGGTGAGTTGAGGTTGACCCCAGGAATCTTGAAGGAGGAGGTTGCCCTGTCGGCCCAAAACCAACCTTCCGTCGGGTCGGTGCGTCATGGCGGTGGCATTGGTGCCTGAGGCGGAAAACGTGCCTGCGGGCAGGGTGCGCCAGGTGCGGAAATTTAGAGCGGCCACTGCTTCCAAATCGAAACCGGCACTTTGCGCGACGGGATGGGGATCATAGATGGGGCGGTTTTGACTATCGAGACGGCTGCCATTTCCCACGATGTCCACCAAGCGCACATGCGTTACCTGGCTCAATCCGGCCGTAGCTAAATCGTAGGGCTCACCATAACCTAACCGGTATTTGCTGCCCAGGCCATCGACGTTGGTCGGATCGATCACGCCGAAGGCCGGGACGGCGATGGGGGTGAGAGATTGACCGGGGAAACGAACGAAATTTACGCCATCGGCCGAGACCTCCACAAAGGCGCATTCGATGAAGTAGTCGTCGAAACCGTTTTCAAAGATCACGAAATCGGGGCCGGGTCCATCGATGATCACGCCGTCAAAGGTGAGGGTGATCGAGCCGC
>JAGRPD010000311.1 GCA_020439875.1 Verrucomicrobiales bacterium | reverse complement strand
GAGTGGTTCCAGGCGCAGCCGTTGCGCATGGGATACTGGCCGGAGTAAAGCTCCGCCCGGCACGGCTGGCACATGGCTTCCGAGAGGTAGGCGCGGTTGAAGACCAGGCTCTCGGAGGCGAGCCGGTCCAGATTCGGCGTCTTCGCGTTTTCACCGCCGTAAACCGGCAGGTCGCTGAAGGTGCAGTCATCCGCCAGGACGATGAGGAAATTCGGAGCGGCCTGGACCAGCGGTGCGGTCAGCAGGCCGAGCCCGGCCAGCAGGGAAAAGATTCGCGGCATCATGCCAGCTACAACGCGGTTTCTGGCATCGATAACGCATTCCTTGTCCGCACGGGGGACTATTGGGAATCCACATGGCCATCTTCAGAGAAAAGAGATCGACGCCGCCCCCTCCAACCGGATAAGTGTCGAGAACGTCATTCAAATCTGATTGACCAACAGCGTCCTCCTCTCTCTCGACTATGATCCTCTTTCTTCAAATCCTCGGCAGCCTCGGCGTCTTTCTTTATGGCATGAAGGTGCTCAGCGAGGGCATCCAAAAATCCGCCGGTCAGCGACTGCGCCACGTCATGGCCACAGCGACCGGGAACCGCTTCACGGGTGCCTTCACCGGATTCATCGTCACCTGCCTGTTGCAGTCTTCCTCCGCGACGACGGTGATCGTGGTGTCCTTTGTCAATGCGGGGCTGCTGACGCTGATGGAATCCATCGGCGTGATCATGGGGGCCAATCTCGGCACCACCATCACCGCCTGGATCATCGCCGCCGTCGGCAAATTCAGCATCTCGAAGATCGCCATTCCCATCGTCGGCATCGGCCTGCCGCTGTTCTTCATTGGCCGCAACAAATGGAAGCACTTCGGTGAGGCGTTGATCGGTTTTGGCCTGCTCTTCCTCGGCCTGAGCCTGCTGAAGGACTCCGTGCCGGATGCGGACGCGGTGCAGGAATCCGCCTCGCAGTTCAAGGAGATGATCGTGAGCTTCAGCGGTCGCGGCTACCTGTCCTACGTCATCTTTTTGGTGCTTGGCATCGCCTTGACGATCGTCGTGCAATCGTCCTCGGCGGCGATGGCCATCACCGTCACCCTGGCCATCAACGGCTGGATCGGCTTTGAGGAGTCGGCCTTCATCGTGCTGGGGGAAAACATCGGCACCACGGTCACCGCCTGGCTGGCGGCCTTGGGCGCGAACCACCACGCCAAGCGCGCCGCGCGGGCGCACTTCCTGTTCAACGTCATCGGCGTGTGCTGGATGTTCGCGCTGTTCCCCTGGTTTTCCCAGGTGGTGGAGTGGCTGGCCCTGCACCTGCCCGAGGGACTGCGCACCTCCAAGCAGAGCAGCGACATCGGCTTCAAGCTGGCCATTTTCCACACCTTCTTCAACTTCACCAACATCTGCCTGCTGATCGGTTTCGTGCCGTGGCTCGCGGGCATCGTCAGCCGCTGGGTGAAGGAGCCGAGCGCGACCTCGCATCCCGGCCGTTCCCGCCTGACCTACATCTCCGAGAGCCTGGTCAGCACCGGTGAGCTGCACCTGCCGGAAGCGGAAAAAGCCACGCTCGAACTCAGCGCGCTCACCCGCGACATGCAGCAGGGCTTTGCCGCCATGCTGGAAGATCCCACCGGCGATCCCCAGGCCGCCGCCGCGAAGATGCGCGAGCTGGAGGCCGAGGCCGACCGCCGCACCGAAGAAATCACCGAGTACCTGGTGCGCTGCGCCTCCGCGGAGATCGGCCAGCAGAACGCCGTGGAAGTCGCCCAAATGCTGCGCATCACCGCCGAGCTGGAATCCATCACCGACAACTTCCACCGGCTCGGCAAGCTGCAACGGCGCAAGCACAAGAAGGCCCATCAGGTGCCGGAGGAAGCCAGCGCCGGCCTGCGGGAGCTGACCGCGCTGCTCGACCGCTTCATCACGCTCTACCAAAAGCTCCTGTTCCATCCCGTCAGCCGCGACCAGCTCAAGCAGGCGCACACCATCGAGAATGAGATCGACGCACTGCGCAAAAAGCTCAACCGCCAGGCGATGAAGCGCATGGCCGACGGCGGCGCCAGCATCGAGGCGGAGATTCTGCAGATGGAGATGAACAACCACTGCGAAAAAATCGGCAACTTCGCCCTCAACGTCATCCAGGCCTCCTACGTCATGGCCAACGGCGAGGAAGCCCCTGAATGGATCGCCGAAGAAGCCGACAAGATCGCCTCCACCCTACGGGATCAAGGCCCCTCGGACTAGCCCCTCAGACAGGTTGAGTTTGAAGCGCTTTCAGCCTCTCACACCGCCACCGCCCCTGCCCCACCATGAGCGACTGGATCCCATCCCTGATTCTGCTGGCGGCAGGCTTTTACGTGGGATGGAACATCGGTGCCAATGACGCCGCCAACTGCATCGGCACCATGGTGGGCGCGCGCATCATGGCGTACCGGCGGGCGGCCATGCTGATGGGCGTGTTTGTCATTCTCGGCGGCACCCTGCAGGGCCACCACGTCATGAAGACCGTGGGCAAGGGCATCGTCGTCACCTCGGCGGAAAAGATCCCTGCCGACCAAGCTCCTCCGGCGGACGAACTCCAGCGCTATTTCCCGGAGGGGTGCCTGCCGGACCACGCCATCCTCATCGCGCTGATGTGCGCGGGATTTTTCGTCACGCTGGCCACCTTCACCCGCATGCCGGTGTCCACCTCGCAGGCCATCGTCGGCGGGGTGGCGGGTGTCGGCCTGGGCATCGTCGGTTTTGACGCGCGCTTCTTTCAGCTCGGCGTGCTGTGGAAGATCGTCGGCTGCTGGGTGCTCAGTCCCGTGCTGTGCGCCATCCTCGCCTTCCTCGTTTACAAGGCCCTGGGCCGCCTCTCCAGCCGGGTCAACGCGCTGCTCTGGATGCGCGCCCTGTCCGTGCTGATGATCCTGGCCGCCTGTTATGTTTCCTATTCCCTGGGTGCCAATGACGTGGGCAATGCCATCGGTCCACTGCTGGGAAAATTCCCCACCCACGCCACCGGACTGGCCCTGCTGGGCGGCGTGGCCATGGCCGTCGGCGCGCTCACCTTTGGCGCGCGGGTGACGGAGACTGTGGGCAAGAGCATCACCCCGCTGGACTTGACCGGTGCCTTTGCCGCCCAGTCCTCGGCGGCGCTGGGTGTGCATTACTTTTCCCTGCTCGGCATCCCGGTCTCCACCTCCCAGGCCGTGGTCGGCGCGGTCATCGGCGTCGGCCTCACCAAGGGACTCAAAGTCGTCGCCGGACGCCAGATCCTGCAAATCGTCGGCGGCTGGGTCTTGGCCCCCACCGGAGCCGCTCTTTTTTCCGCCCTCATTTACCGGCTTGTTTCTCCCGTCCTTCAACCCATTCTTTCCCCATGAAGTTCTTCAAAAAGGAACAGCAGGTCACCGACCTCGCCCTCGAGTACCTGACCGCCTCTGCAGAATGCGTGCAGTGCGCCCAACACGCCCTCGACGACTACCTGCACCAGCGCTTTGACCAGGCCCAGAGCACCTACCAGCGCGTCGATACCCTGGAGACCAAAGCCGACAACCTGCGGCGCGACATTGGCGACCTGCTCAGCTCCGGCGCCTACCTGCCCCTCATCCGCGGCGACATCTACAGCCTCATCGAGGCCTGCGACCGCGTGCCCAACGCCGCTGAATCCTGCGTCGCCTTTTTTGTCAGCGAGCATCCCGAGGTGCCCGAGGCCTACGTGTTGCCACTGCAAAATCTGGTGCGGGTGGGCTACAGCATCTTTGCGCCGCTGCAAAAGGCCGTCACCGCGTTCTTCACCTCCGCGGAGGACTTGGAGGAAATCAAGGAAGCCTACACGGAGATCACCAAGCTCGAGTCCGAGGTCGATGACATGGAGTGGGAGCTGACCATCAACCTGTTCCAATCCGATCTCGACCTCGCCCGCAAACAGCACCTCAAAAAAGCGCTCGACCGCATCACCCACCTCTCCGACAAAGCGGAAGATGCCGCCGACCTGCTGCACCTGCTCGCCGTGAAGTCCGTGCTCTAAGTAGCTTGACTCTCCCGAGTCGAGCCTGGGTGCGTGGAGAGCGGGACGGCGTGGGATTTGCAACCGAGTCCACCGAAGAGCTGCGGCGCAGCACGGCTCTGGAGAGCCATGCTACAACGGCGGCTGCCCGTAGCTTGACTCTCCCGAGTCGAGCCTGGGTGCGCGGTGAGCCGGACGGCGTCGAATTTGCAACCGAGTCCACCGAGGAGCTGCCACGAAGCACGGCTCTGGAGAGCCATGCCACCTGCCATCGTAGCTCGATCTCTCCCGAGTCGAGCCATTGTGCGTGGAGAGCTGGACGGCAGCGCATTTGAAAAAGAGCCCGCTAGAGGGCCGC
>JAGRPD010000310.1:20623-22422 GCA_020439875.1 Verrucomicrobiales bacterium | reverse complement strand
CGTAGCCGCGTTTGTCAAAACGCGGTTCGTCAGCTCCCAGGCGCACCCAGGATGATCAACTCACATCGGCAGTTGCAGCCTCGCGCGTCAATCATCCACGGCCCATTCTCCGGGGAGCAGGATCAACGCACCTGCCGACGCGCTGAAGTGTGAACAAAGTTTGATGGCGGGCGGCCTTACCAACTGGCTGCGGGGGTGAGCAAGGAGGGCGTGGCTGCCGCAGTGGCTTGCCGGTTTTCCAGCCGCTTGGGTTTGCACAGGTGACGGGCCGCACAGGCGCAGCGGGCGCATTTGCGGCAGACGAACTCGGGAGAGGTCGTGATGCGGCAGAGTCGATCGAACTCGTCCGAGATGTCCTTTTTGGACCAGTCGCAGAGGGTTTTGGCCATGGTGAGGTGGAAATTTGCAATTGGGTCTCAATTGCAGAAAAGAAAACGTGGTTCATCCGCGCCTCTTTCATGACCTCGCAGCGTCTGGACCAGCCACCGATCCAGCCAATGTCTTCATCGATTTGCTGCGCCTGTTTGACCCTGGTGCCGAGCACGCGCGCTTGGGTTGACGCTGCCTCTGGGGCGTGGCATGATAGCCCTCAAGTTTTTCCACTGAATGCGACCTTACGGACCTCGAATCCGCTTGATAGAGCGGCTGATTTTTTTTCTTCTCCTTCTCCTCGGGCTGAATGATCGCGGTGCGTTGGCACAGGAAGCGACTGGGACGGAAGTGGGAGAAAAACCTCGATTGATCCTCAAAGCGGAACCGGTGGAAGATGATGCGGAGGAGGCACCCAAGGCGGAGATGGAGGAGGAGAAAAAGAAAGCCCCCTTGGACGCCAGTTGGAAGACGGAGACGCAGGCACGGGTGCTGACCCTGACCATCCCAGCTCCGCGAGGTCAGATCTCGGATCGCAACGGGGAAGCGCTGGCGCAAAACAAGGTGGCGAACTATCTGGCGCTGAATTTTCCGTTCATGGAGGGTGCCGATGCCGCGAAGATCCTGGCCTATGCCCGCGAAAAAATGGCGCAGGCCAATCGCGTGTTGGAGAAAAACTGGGACTTGCCGGACGAGGCATTGCTCCAGCACTACGAGCACCGCCGTTGGTTGCCGCTGGTTTTTTCCATTGAGGAAGGTCTCAACGTTGATTTGACGGAGGACCAGGTGGCCAAGATTCGCCCGCTGTTGGGAGATGGGCTGGAGTTGCAGTCTGCCTACGTGCGGTACTATCCCAAAGGCGACACGGCCTGTCACGTGGTGGGTTACGTCGGCAAGGTGCGCAAGCTGCCCACCGGACCCATCGTGGATGGGGATCCGCTGTTTGAAGAACTGGAAGGGCGTGAAGGCTTGGAGTTGAGTTTCGAGCGGGAGCTGAAAGGCACACCGGGCATGATCAACCTGCTGTTCAGTCCCGAAGGTGAACTGCTGTCCCAAGAGGTGCTGCGCCGACCCGTGCCTGGGCGCAACGTCGTGACGACCCTGGACTACCATTTTCAAAAATACGCGGAGAACGCACTGAAAAAGGGAGCGCGCAATGGCGGCAGTTTTGTGATCATGGATGTGCGGACGGGCGACCTGTTGGCGATGGCTTCCAATCCCGGCTACGACTTGAATTTGTGGGTGCCCGGCATCAAGAGCGAAGACTTCAAACGGCTCAATGAGAACCCTCGCAAGCCGCTGTATCCGCGTGCGGCGTTTGGGCAGTATCCACCGGCATCGACCTTCAAAATCGTGACCGCCTTGGGAGCGTTGGAGAGTGGCAAGATCACGGAACGGACCAGCTTCGATTGCGATAGCTCGTATTACAT
>JAGRPD010000310.1:12496-20551 GCA_020439875.1 Verrucomicrobiales bacterium | reverse complement strand
ATCAAGCGCTCCTGCAACACGTGGATGTATCAGGCCGCTCTGCGGGCGGGATCGGATGCCATCATCGACATGGCGCTGCGCATGGGCTTCGGGGAAAAGACGGGGATTCCCCTCGTTGAAGCCTCGGGCAACGTGCCGACCAACGCGGCGCGCAAGGCGAAGAACCTGCCCAAAATCGGCGGGGGTGATCTGGCCAACATTTCCATCGGTCAGGGAGATGTGCTGGTGACGCCGCTCCAGGTGTGCCGATGCATGGCGGCGCTGGCCGATGGAGAGACCATGCCGAAACCTCGGTTGGTAAAACAAATCCAAGATGTGAATGATCGTGTGGTGATGGCCTACGATGTGGAAGTGGCGCGCAAGGTGGATCTCAATCCGGAGTATCGAGATGCGGTGGTGAAGGGCATGGTCGCGGTGGTCTCGGGGGACAACGGAACGGGCCGCCGTGCAGGCATCAAGCATGCGCAGGTGGCGGGCAAGACGGGTACAGCGCAGTGGAAACTCGCGGAGGATCAGAACCTTGCTTGGTTCACCGGTTTTCTGCCGGCCAACAATCCGGTGTACGCGTTTGCGGTGCTCTATGAAGGAGCGCCCGGAGAGACGGTGAGCGGAGGAGCCAAGTCCGCACCGATGGTGAGTGAGGTGTTCAACAACGTGTTTGAGAAAGCCAGTCCGGATGATCCTCTGGTGCTGGCCATGCAGGACATTCCTGTGGCGGTGGAGGTGGATGAGGGAGATACGGAAGCCTCAGAAGGCGGATCGGGAAGAAATTCGAACTCCGAGGCGCAGACCTATGTGGAGCCACCGCCGACTCAGGAGACCGAGTCTCGTGGAGTGCGGGGCTTTTTCCGGCGTTTGTTTCGGCGTGATTGAGGGGCTCGATAGGAATGGCTGTGGGGGGTGATCCCGGCCTTGTCAGGAGGCCGAAAGCAGGGGAAAGTAGCGCTCCCTTTTCATGAGTGACGCTCCCGAACCACCCAACCCTCCGCGCACGCCGCCGTCTCCTGACGAGATCACGCGGAAGCTGGAGGATTTCATCAAACACAGCTTGGGGGGGCAGGTGCTCTTCACTCAGGTGAGTGCCGATGCCCGAGACAGGAAAGAGACCCGCGAGCCTGAGGCCACGGTCTCGGCTCCTGAAGAGGAAGACTCGGGAGAAGAGGTGTTTGAATTTCGTTACAAGCCGGTGGAGATCAAAGCCCACCTGGATCGCTTTGTGATCCGGCAAGATCAGGCCAAAAAGGTGCTGGCCACTGCCGTGTGCGATCATTACAACCACGCGCGCATGTTGCGGGAGGAACGCAAGGCGGGGCGGGTGCTGGAGATCAGCAAGCAGAACGTCATCATCGTGGGGCCTACGGGGGTGGGAAAGACCTACCTGGTGAAGCACATCGCGGATTTGATCGGCGTGCCCTTTGTCAAAGCCGACGCCACCAAGTTCAGTGAGACGGGTTACGTGGGGGGAGATGTGGATGATCTGGTGAGGGATCTGGTGGCCAAAGCCAACGGCGATGTGACGCTGGCGGAGCACGGCATCATCTACTTGGATGAGATCGACAAACTGGCCTCCGGCGGTGGCGAACGCATGGGGCGGGATGTGAGCGGGCGCGGGGTGCAAACGGCGCTGTTGAAGCTGATGGAGGAGACGGAGGTGCCGCTCTACGCGCCGAATGATATCCGCTCCCAGATGCAGATGATGTTTGATTCGCGGAAGGGTCGGACGGGGCGTGAGGTCATCAACACGCGGAACATTTTGTTCATCGTCAGTGGGGCGTTCTCGGGATTGGAGAAAATCATCCGCAAGCGCAGCAACAAGGCGCAGATTGGTTTTGGAACTGGAGCGGCGGATGGAGGGAGCGGCTCTGGCAATGTGCTGGCAGAGACGGTGACGCAGGATTTCATCGACTTCGGGTTTGAAGCGGAATTCATCGGCCGCCTGCCGGTGCGCGTGGTGTGCGATCCGCTGGATGCGGGGGATTTGCTGGAAATCATGAAGTCTTCCGAGGGCAGTCTGATCCGCCAGTATGAGCGGGAATTTGGTGCCTACGGGGTGAAGGCCACGTTTGAAGAGGAGGCGATGCGTCGAGTGGCGGAACTGGCTGCGGGGGAGAAAACGGGTGCGCGCGGTTTGGTGACGATTTGGGAGAAACTGCTGCGAGATTTGAAATTCGAGATGCCCAGTCTCGGCCTGCCGGAGTTGAGCGTAGATGGCGCGCTGGTGGCCGATCCTGAGGCGGCTCTGGTGGCGCTGCGCAGGCAGGCGGAGACGCTGCGGCGGGATGATCGGGCGATGGTGGTGACGGAGTTTGGTCGGCGCTTCGCGGAGGAGCATCAGTTGGCGCTCGGATTTACGTCGGACGCAGTGGCGGCTTTGATCGCGCGCAGTGAGCGGGAGGGGATCGAAGTGGCGAGCCTGTGTGCACGGTTGTTCAAAGACTATCCGTTTGGACTGCGGCTGGTGAAGGCAGCGGGTGATGGCGGGCCTTTTGTCCTGGATGAGGCGGCGGTGTCTGAGCCGGATCGCTATCTCAGTGATCTGGTGGTGAGACGCTGTGGGCGGACGACGCAGACGAACTCCGAGGATGGAAAGGAGGCGGACCATGGGGCGTAATCGAGCGATTGCTTTGCTCATTGGGGTCGCGGTCTGTGTGCCGCTGTTGCTGCTGCATCAGCAGGGATTTTTTCGGCAGCTTTCGGATTGGTTGGCGGCGCATTATGCGGGCTTGATCAAACCGGCGGAGGCTGGGCTCAAGCCGCTGCCCTGGCTCGAGTACGGTTACTACACGGTGCTGGCGTTTTCGGGTGCCTGGGTGTGTCTGGAGCTGGATCGTACCTCGCGCAAAGTGGGTTTTCTTTTGGGCGCGGTGTTTTTGACGGTGACGTTGTCTCCGCTGTTGGCCCTGAGTGGGGTGTTGTTTGAGCCCTTCTCAGGATGTCTGGCCGTGGTGGTGGCGGGGCTGCTGGCCATGGTGGTCAGCGGCACCGAGAAGTGGCGGATGCAGCAGCGGCTGCGCCCCTACTTCGTGGGCCGTTTGTCTCAGGCGGAGTATGAAAAACTGGTGCGTAGCAAGGCCGATGTCGAGGGATTGACGGGGCGTCGCGAGATCACGGTATTGATTTGCCGACTGATCAATCACGCGGAACTGGCTGGCGAAATGGAGCCTGCGGAGCTGGAGCGTTTTTCCTCCAGCTTCCTCAAGGTGGTGGCGGAGTTCCTCGTCGGTAAGGGTGGCTACCTGGAGGCCTGCAACGTGCATCGCGTTCGCGTGCTGTTTGGCTATCCGGTGACGGATCCGGCGCATGCCGCCACGGCGGCAGAGGTGGCGCTGGAGCTGCGGCAGCGCATCGTCAATCTGACGCGGGAGATGGAGGCACGCTGGCACAAGGTGCCGCGGATCGGAGTGGCTCTGCAGACGGGCGAGGTGACCTGCGGTTTGTTTGGCTTCTCGCAGTTTGAATTTTTCACGGCGGTGGGAGATGCCATCGGCTTTGCAGATCGGCTATGTCCCGTCAATGCGGTGTACGGCAGTCAGGTGCTGCTGGGGTCTGCCACCCGAGACGCCGCTGAGGCCTCGGTCGAGGTGCGGCCCATGGAGATGGTGTTTGCCCCGCGTCTAACGCCCGTGACGGAGGTGTACGAGCTGCTGGCGCTGGATGGCGGGCTGAGTGAAGCGGAGGCCAAATCGCGCGATGCCTTCTGGGAAGGTGTGGTGCGGTTGAGGAAAGGAGCCTTTGCCGAGGCGATGGAGAGTTTTGAAAAGGCGCGGATCGAGGGGCGAGACGACGCACCTCTGGAGTACTTCTACCAGCGTGCCGAAGAGGGAGCCAAGGCAGCGGAAGATCAGAAAGACAGTGGGGGTAGCACGCGCCATGTGCGTATGCTGTTGCCGTCCTGAGGGCGGTTTGGATCCTTTCCTTCGCCATGGCCGCATTGGATTATCCCCCACCGATTCAGCGTCTGATTTTGCAGCTGAAAGGCCTGCCCGGCATCGGACCGCGCAGTGCGGAACGGCTCGTCATTTGGTTGATGGAACAGGGCGGTGGCAGATCGGAACCGCTGGCCGGCGCGCTGCTCGCATTGACTCGGGAGGTGGCCACCTGTGCGGAGTGCGGGTTTTTCACCGAAGTGAACGCAGGCTGCCCCCTGTGCGAAGGCAGCCAGCGAGAACGGCGGGTGATTTGTGTGGTCGAGCACGCGGCGGACGTGCTGAGACTGGAGCGATCGGGGGCGTTTCGTGGATTGTATCATGTGCTGGGAGGAAAACTGTCCCCGCTGGACAACGTCACTCCCGAGGATCTGCGGATCGAGCCCCTGCTCGCGAGGTTGGGGAGGGGGGAGACGGAGGAGTTGATTTTGGCCGTGGGATCGGACGTGGAGGGGGAGGCGACGGCGGGTTATTTGGCCGATTTGACACGGCCGAGCGGTGTGCGCGTGACTCGGCTGGCGCAAGGCATGCCGGCGGGTGGCGCGCTGGATCATGTGGATGAATTGACGCTGTATCGCGCTCTTCAAGGTCGCCATACCATGGGCTGAACGGGAGCAAAGGAAGTCCGAAATGCCGACAGATCCCGATACCCTGCGCGCTGATCAATGGCTGCATCACACGCGGATTTTCAAATCGCGCAGCCTGGCTGCGCAGGCCTGTCAAAAAGGCAACGTCACCCTGCAGGGAGGTGTGGTGAAAGCGTCACGCGTTTTGAAAGTGGGTGATGTGCTCACCGTGCGTCGTGGGGAGTTGGAGTTGGTGTTGCGCGTGCTGGCCTGCCCCGCGCGGCGGGTGGGCGCTCCGCTGGTGGCGGGTTACTGCGGCAACGAAACACCGCCGGAGAGTTACGCTCGCGCGGCGGCAGCGCGGGAGCAGAGGCGGCTGGAGCAGCCCAATCCGCTGGATCGCGCCACACGGCCCAATAAGCAGCAGTTGCGGCAACTGCGGGAATGGTGGGATCAGCAGGCAGAGAGCTGAGACGTGTCGCAACGCGGTCGCGAATTGCTGGGAGGTCGGTCTTGCGTTGGGGGCGAGGTGGCAGCACTTTGCCCACTCCTTTTTTCACTGCCTCCCTGACCGATCATGTCCCAAGAACGAAAGACCCTCGACGAGCGCGCTCAAATGTCTGACCTGGAGCGGCTGCGCCACTCCTGTGCCCACGTGATGGCCACCGCCATCCTGCGACTCTGGCCCAATGCCCAGTTTGCGTACGGACCTCCCATCGAGACCGGGTTTTATTACGACTTCGATCTGCCGGACCACCGCATCACGCCGGAGGACTTCGAGAAGATCGAGGCGGAGATGAAGAAGATCGCCAAAGAGAATCAGAAGTTTGAAAAAGTCGTCGTCAGTCGAGAGGAAGCGCAGGCTCTGGCGGAGAGTGGCAGGTTGGGTGGACTGACCGAGCGGGCAGGCAACCCCAGCCAATTCAAGCTGGATCTGATCTCCAAAATTCCTGAGGGCGAAGAGATTTCCTGCTATCGAAACGGAGACTTTCTGGATCTCTGCGCAGGACCACACGTGGGCTATACGAGCAAGTGCAAAAACGTAAAGCTGATGAGCGTCTCGGCGTCGTTCTATCTGGGAGACGAGACCAAGCCGCAACTGCAACGCCTGTATGGAACCGCTTTCCCTTCGAAAGAAGAGCTGGAGCAGCATCTCGAACGGTTGGAGGAAGCCAAGAAGCGAGATCACCGCAAACTCGGGCGGGAGCTGCAGCTGTTCCACATCGACGAAGACGTGGGTCAGGGGCTGATTTTGTGGACGCCAAACGGAGCGATTTTGAGGCAGGAGTTGCAAAACTTCATCAGCGACGAGCTGCGCAAGCAAGGTTATCAGCAAGTGTTCACGCCGCACATCGGCAAGCTCGGTTTGTACAAAACCAGCGGTCACTTCCCTTACTACAAAGAGAGCCAGTTCGGTGCCATCGTGGAGAATGAGGAGATGGCGCGCTGCGCGGAGGCTGGCTGCGGTTGTGCGGAGGTGATGGAGCGGCTGGAGGCTGTGTCCGCTAAGTTCCGCTCCGAAATGAACGAGCGCACGGGCAAAGAAGTGATCGGCGAAGATCGCGTGCTGCCGGACGCGGATTTGTTAGACGGCTTCCTTTTGAAGCCGATGAACTGTCCGCATCACATCAAGATTTTTGATTCTCAAAAACGCAGCTACCGGGAGCTGCCAGTGCGGCTGGCGGAGTTTGGGACGGTGTATCGCTGGGAGCAGAGTGGGGAACTCAATGGCATGACCCGAGTGCGTGGGTTCACTCAGGATGACGCGCATTTGTTCTGTACCGAGGATCAAGTGGCGGACGAAGTGTTAGGTTGCCTGAGCCTGGTGAAGACCGTGCTCAATACTCTGGGAATGCAGGACTATCGCGTGCGGGTGGGATTGCGAGATCCCGACTCCAGCAAATACACCGGCCTGCCGGAGCAGTGGGACAAGGCGGAAGCCGCCTGCCGAGCTGCAGCGGCGACGCTGGGCGTCGCCTTCACCGAGGAGCCGGGAGAAGCGGCCTTCTACGGGCCGAAGATTGACTTCGTGGTGAAAGATGTCATTGGCCGCGAGTGGCAGTTGGGTACGGTGCAGGTGGATTATCAGCTGCCGGTGCGGTTTGATCTGAGTTATATCGGCGCGGATAACAAAGCGCATCGCCCCGTAATGATTCACCGGGCTCCGTTTGGGAGCATGGAGCGTTTTTGTGGTGTCTTGATCGAGCACTTTGCCGGGCATTTCCCCGCCTGGTTGGCCCCGGAACAGGTGCGGGTGCTGACGGTGAGTGAGAAGAGCGACGAATTCGCCGCAGAAGTCCATGGCGCTCTCAAGGCGGCGGGACTCCGCGCCGGACTCGATACGGTGTCGGATAAAATCGGTGCCAAAATCCGCAACGCGCAGCTCGACAAGATCCCCTACATGCTGGTGATCGGTGAAAAAGAAGCCGCCGAACGCGCCGTGGCCGTGCGTCACAGCCGCAAAGGCAATCTTGGCGTTCAGCCTTTAGACAACTTCGTCACCGAACTCACCGAAGAAGTGCGCGAACGGCGGCTCTAAGTGACGAGGGATTTGAAGAATCTTCGTCTCATTTCTCGTCCAGATTCAGCAGCGAAGAGGCACGCCGTGGATTGGCGTTGCTTCCTCGGGGTGCGATGGGGCGGAAGATGGGTGGGGTGGGGGACGTTTCTTCTGTTCTTCCTGTTGATGGGACTTCTTCTATGACTACGACACGATTTTTGACCTTGGTTCTGTTCTGGGTGACGACGGCCGTGGGAGCGCGGACCTCGAGCCCCAATGTGGTGTTTATTCTGGCCGATGATTTGGGGTATGGCGATCTGGGGTGCTTCGGCCAAAAGGTGATCCAGACGCCGAATCTGGATCGCATGGCGAAGGAGGGGATGAAACTGACCCGGCACTACGCTGGCAATGCGGTGTGTGCGCCTTCTCGATGTGTGTTGATGACCGGCATGAATCCGGGCCATGCGGTGGTGCGCAACAACGTGGGGATGGCTTCCAAAAAGATCGTCAACGGTCGGCCCGAGACGGAAGGGCAATACCCCATTCCCGCTGAAACCGTCACGATGGGGGAGGTGTTCCAATCTGCCGGTTACAAGACGGGTGGATTTGGCAAGTGGGGATTGGGTGGACCCGACTCGACGGGGGCTCCGCTGAAGCAGGGGTTTGATCGTTGGTTTGGCTACAACTGCCAAGCCGTGGCGCACAATTTTTATCCGACTTACCTGTGGAATGATGCGGAGGTGAAGTGGCTGAACAATCCGGCGTTCTCGGCCCATGATGAGTTGCGACCTGATGAGGATCCGGCGGATCCGGCGAGTTACAATCGTTTCAAGGGCAACGAGTATTCGGCGGACCTCATCGCGGAGGCGGCGTTGCAATTCATTCGGGATCACCAAGCGGGGCCGTTTTTTCTGTATTGGCCGACGACGGTGCCGCATGTGGCGCTGCAGGTGCCGGATGAGGAACTGAAGGCTTACGAAGGGGCGTTTGAAGATCCTCCATATCCGGGCGGCAAGGGATACATTCCGCACTTCAAGCCGAAGGCGGCTTACGCGGCGATGAT
>JAGRPD010000310.1:0-12384 GCA_020439875.1 Verrucomicrobiales bacterium | reverse complement strand
ACGGGCACGCACCAGGGGTTGGCGGGGACGGATTGCGCGTATTTTGAGTCGTCCGGTGGATTGCGGGATGGCAAGGGCACGCTGTATGAGGGGGGCATTCGGGTGCCGGGGATTGTGCGTTGGAAAGGGGTGGTGCCTGCGGGGACGACGTCGGACCGGGTGACGGGATTTGAGGATTGGATGGCGACGTTGGCGGATTTGGCGGGGATTCCTGCCAAAGATGTGCCGCCGGGAGATGGGATCGACTTCGCGGAGACGCTGCGGGGGCATGATCAGGCTGAGAGGCCGTATTTGTATCGAGAGTTTGTCGGGTATGGTGGCCAGCGCTGCTTGTACTCGGGCAAGTGGAAGCTGATTCAGGGAAATTTGATCCCGTCGAAGAAGAAGTGGGCGGGCAGTGGGGAGCTGGAGCTTTACGACATGGAAAAAGATCCGAAGGAGGAACGGAATGTGGCGGCGGAACATCCGGAGGTGGTGGAGAAATTGAGCGCGATGATGCGGTCGGCGCGTCAGCCAGCGGTGGATTTTGCCATCCCTGTTCTGGATCGGGAGAGCTAGGCCGTCCGAGGTGGGATGAGGTGATGAAGATTGAAATTCTGGATCTGCAGCATCGGCAGACGCCGGGCATCGTGGGGGCGTATCTGCTGCGGCAGGGTGAGCATGCGGTGCTGGTGGAGACGGGCCCGGCTTCGACTCTGCCGCGATTGGAACGGGAGTTGGCGATGCGGGGGCTGGCGGTGGCGGATTTGGATGCGGTGCTGGTGACGCATGTGCATCTGGATCATGCGGGTGCGGCGGGCTGGCTGGCGCAGCGCGGGGTGCCGATTTATTGTCATCCTCGCGCGGCTCGGCATCTGGTGGATCCTTCGGTGCTGGAGGCGGGGGCGCGGGAGATTTACGGCGCGGATTTTGATGCGTGGTGGGGGCCGATGGTGGCGGCTCCTGCGGATCGGGTGTGCGTGCTGGAGGACGGCGAGTCGGTGAGCTTTGGGTCGCTCAAAGTCACGGCTTTGGATACTCCGGGTCACGCCCGCCATCATCATGCCTTTCTAGCAGGTGACTGCTGTTTCACCGGTGATGTGGCAGGGGTAAAGATCGTCGAATCGGGTTATCTCTCGGTGGCATCTGCGCCGCCGCAGTTTGAGCCTCCGGCGCTGTTGCGTTCACTGCGTCGGATCGAGGAGAGCGGGGCTCGGCGGCTGATGTTGACGCACTATGGCGAGGTGACGGACGTACCGGGGCACTTGCAGGCCTACGCGAGCCGGGTGCAGGAGGTCTATGAGGGCGTCTCTACGTGGGTGGCGGCGGGGCGATCTGCGGCGGAGATTGTGTGCAGCTACCGCGAGCAGGAACGGGGGTTGGCTCTGAAGGGCGGCGTGTCCGAGGCGGACTGGGAGCGGTATGAAACGGTGAATGCAACGAGCATGTGCGCCGACGGCATCCGCATGGCGGTGGAGAAGGCGGCGCGCGCCTGATCTGATCGAGCGGAAGGAGTGGTGCGCGGGGCGGGCATGTACGCGAGGCGCATGAAGGGCCGCCGATGATTTCCCTGCATCCTCCTTTCTGGATGCAGGGCGCTCTGGGATGAACTGGCGGCTTTTTTTAGTCCGGCAATTCGGAGTCTTTGGTCTCGGGCAAGAAGACGAGGATCACGAGGCCGACGAGGAAGAGGCAGCCGAGACCGGTGATGGCGATGTTGAGATCGTAGTGTTTTTTGATCTGGCCGGAGAGGATCAAAATCGGCGCGGCGAGCATGCGGCCGGCATTGAAGCAGAAGCTGGAACCGGTGGCCCGCAGGTTGTTGGGAAACAGCTCGGGGAAGTAGATGGCATAACCGGAGTGAATGCTCAACGATGCAAAACCGAACAACGGGAGGAGGATCAAAAACTGCCAGTAGGCGGTGGGCAGCCAGCAGACGGCGAGGATGAGGAGGAAGCTGAGCACATGCATCAGGGCAAAGGAAGGTTTTCGTCCGATGCGGGCGCAGAGCGGACCAAAACTGAGCTGACCCACCCCGGCGCCGAGGACTTGGACGATGCCATAGGCGAACTGAGCGGATTTTTCAGCGGCCTCGGGCGTTTGGCCCCATTTGAGGAGGGCGGCGCGGACGATGTCCTGGGTGGCGACGCAGACACCCCAGAAGGTGCCGAGGCCGACGGCGGCGAGACTCATGCCCAGCAGCGCGCGGGATCGCCATTTGGGCACGCCGAAGAGTTCTCCGAAGCTGCCCATGCGCTCGCCGCGCGCCTTGGCCTCCCGCCACTGCTCCGGTTCCGCGATGGAGCTGCGCACCCACAGGGTGAGCAGGGCGGGCAGGATGCCGACGAGGTAGGCGATGCGCCATTCTTTCTCCACCCCCATAGCGGTGAGGGTGGCCAGCCAGGTGCCGAGCACTCCGGTGGCGTGGAAAATGCCGCCGGCATGGGTGCGGGCGTGTTTCGGGAAGATCTCTGCGACAAGGGCGGCTGCGACGGCCCATTCCCCGCCGACGCCCATGGCGACGAAGAAGCGAAGCACGCCGACGTGCCACAGCTCGGTGGCAAAGTAGGTGAGGCCGGAGAAGATGGAGTAAAACAGGATGGTGAGCACCATCACAGGTTTGCGGCCCATTTTGTCTCCGAGCGAACCGAACAGGAGGCCGCCGAGGGTGCCGCCGACGAGGAAGATGGCCAAAAAGTATTCCCCCCACTTTTGGGCCTCAGGATCGCCGGGTTGCACGCCGAGAATGTCGGAGAGCATGGCGCCGCGGGTCAGGTTGAAGAGCTGGCCTTCGAAGGCATCGAAGATCCAGCCGAGGGAGGCGACGAGAAGGACGAGCCACTCGTAGCGGGTGACACCGGAATACCATTTTTGTTGGGAAGACATGGGCAGAAGAGGGAGGGGATCAAAGGAACTGCGGTGGCCCAGGAAAAGGCCACCGCAGCGAGGTGAAGGAGGGGAGAGCTAAGGTTAGGTGGGCTCCGTGGTGCCGGGAATGGCGACGGGATACCAGCCGTCTGCATCGGGTTTGACGGGCGGTTCGATGTCCCAATCGATGAGGTCAGGCACGAGGATTTCCTGGGAGTTGAGCGCCTGATCCCAGGTGATGACCTGACCGGTGTAGGTGGCCATGCGGCCCATGATGCCCATGAGGGTGGCGTAGGCGCCGTATTCGGCGTCGTTGCGGTAGCCGCCGGTGCGGACGTTTTCAAAAAAGGCGTCGTGCTCCAGTTGATAGGGATCGTACTTGGTGCGGTTGCGTTTGCCTCCGGGAGGAGCCCCGTTGATCATGAAGCGTCCACCGCCGGCGAGATCGGCCACGCCCTTGGTGCCGTGAAAATGCTCGCTGACATCCTTTTGGCATTTGCCGCCGATTTGGCAGCACTGGCTGAGGATGCGCATGCCGTTGTCGTATTCGAACTCCACGGTGTGGTGGTCAAAGATGGTGCCGTTCTCCTTGGCGCGGCGCACCTGGCGGCCTCCCTGTCCGGTGGCTTTGACGGGATGCGCGCCATTGAGCACCCACTGGGCGACGTCAAGATTGTGCACATGCTGCTCCAGGATGTGATCGCCGCTCATCCAGGTGAAGAAGTACCAGTTGCGGATCTGGTAATGCATTTCGCTTTCTCCCGCTTCGCGAGGGTAGCCGGGCCTGGAGGTGCCGTTCCAATAGACCCGTCCGTAAACCAAGTCGCCGATCTCGCCCTTCTGGATGCGGTCCACCACATCGATGTAACCGGGGTCGTAGCGGCGCTGCAGGCCCACGCAGACATTCAGCTTTTTCTGCTTGGCTTCCTGAGCGGCGGCGATGACGCGGCGCACGCCGTTGGCATCGGTGGCGACGGGTTTCTCCATGAAGACGTGTTTGCCGGCCTTGATGGCTTGCTCGAAGAGGAAAGGGCGGGGTCCCGGGGGCGTGGTGATGAGCACCACATCGGCCAGCTCGAAGGCCTTCTTGTAATCTTGAAAGCCGGTGAAGATCTGGTCCGGCGGCACGTCGATCTGGGCTTCGTGCTTTTCTTTGAGAATGTCCAGGGCGGCCTGCGCCTTGCCTTCGAGGGGATCGACCAAAGCGACGAGCTTGATGGTGGAGCCGGCGGTCAGAGCCTGGTTGCAGGCACCGGTGCCGCGACCACCGCAGCCGATGAGGGCGATTTTGATTTCACCATCAGAAGGGGCCGCCCAGGCGTGGGAGGCGGCGGAAAAAGCGGCGGTGGCGGCTGAGGAAGTGAGAAAAGTTCGGCGCGTTGTTGTCATGGGTGTGGGGCGTTGAATCCGGTTGTTGACTTGAGGGAACGGTGAGGGAGCTTGCTCTGCATGAGCCCGATGGCCCAACGATTCGAGGAGATTTTCCGCAAGCAGCGGCCCGTGAGTTCCGAGGAATTCTGGGCGCAGGTGGAGGCGTTCAAGGACAAGCCGGAAGAGACCCGGACATCCTTGGACAACTGCGCGGCCTCGGAAAATGGGCCGAAGCGCGAGGAGAGCTTGACGTTGGCGCGCGCAATTTCGTGCTGACGGAGGGGGTGCCTGTGCCTTTCGACGTGATCCCGCAGTACGTCACCGGACGCATGGAGACGGTGTTGTCGTTGTGGCACTGAGGCGGGCATGGGGGGCTCTTCTTTTCGCGGGGTGAATCAAACGGTGAGCATCTCGTGAATCGGCAGCGGCTTGCCTTGGCGGATGGATTCTTCGGCGAGCAGGCAGAGTCCGGCGGACCAGAGGCCGTCCTCGGCTTTGGCGAGGGTGTAGGGCTCGCCGCGAACCATGGCGATGCACTGGCGGATTTCTTCGCGGAGTTCGAAGACCTCGCCGCTGTGGCTTTCGATGACGACGTTTTCCACATTCTCGCCATCGAAGACTTTGAGGAAGTAATCGGGCTCCAGGGTGCGATCCAGCGCGCCGCTCCAGCCGGCCCAGAGCGCGCCCTTGGTGCCGCTGACCTTGATGGTCTGGTGGTGCTCAAAGGCGGCCAGGGTCTGGGACACCACGGCGTAGCTGCCGTTGGGGTATTTGAACATGGCGCTGAAGTTGTCGAACAACTGCGGGCGCTGCGGATCGCGTGAATTGCCGTAGGCGTAGAGTTCGACGGGTTGGCCGCTGCCGGCCAGATACCAGTGGGCGAGGTCGAAGAAGTGGATGGGCTCTTCGAGCACCCAACTGCCGACGCGGGCGGGATCATAACGCCATCCCCCGGCGCCCTGCCGGTAGGGTTTGCGGGACAGTTCGACGAGAACGTACTGCGGATCGCCGATGGTTCCCTCCTCGATGACGCGCTTGATGCGGCCCCACTGGGAGGAGAGGCGGAACTCGTTGCCGATGGCGAACTTGGCGGTGGAAGACCGCGCGGCCTGGGTGATGGCTTTGCAATCTTCGACGGAGGTGGCCATCGGCTTTTCCAGCAGCACATGCTTGCCGCGCTCCATGGCGGCCACGGCGATTTCCCGGTGCGTGTGGCTGGGGGTGACGATGTCGATGATGTCAAACTCCGCCTGCTCGATCATGGTCCGCGCATCGGAAAAGATGGCGGCTTGGGGATAGAGCTGGCGGGCTTCTTCGCGGGAGGCTTCCGACGGGGCGGTGATGGCGACCAATTCGGCATCGGGATTTTCCGCGATGGACTGGGCATGGCACCTGCCCCAGGCACCAAATCCGGCCAGGGCAAAACGAACGCGTTGAGACATGGTGAAGTGGGATTATTTCCTTTCGGCGGTGGTCAGAGGGGTGGCGGGATCGGCGACGAGGCGGCCTTGCAGCTCGTTGAGCCGGACGGTGGGCAGTTTGGGAAGGACGTACTTGGCGAAGTAGTCGCACTCGTCCTCGTGCGGATAACCGCTGAGGACGAAGGCTCGGATTCCCATGTCCATGTAACGGTTGAGTTTGGCCAAAACTTGTTCCGGATTGCCGACGATGGCGCTGCCGCAGCCGCTGCGGGCCAGGCCGACGCCGCTCCAGAGGTGGTCTTCAATGTAGAGGTCCTTGGCTTGGGCTCGCAATTCGTCCTGGCGCTGCACGCCGTAGCACTTGCTGTCCTGGGAGCGGTCCTTGATGGATTGGCCCTTGGTCAGGTCGAGCTTGGAAATGAGGCGGTCGGCGGCGGCGCGGGCTTCTTCTTCCGTTTCGCGGACGATGATGTGGGAGCGGAAGCCGAAGTCGATCTTGCGGCCATATTTGGCCGCTTTCTCGGACATGCCGGCCATGGTGGCGGCGATCTGCTCCTCCGTTTCCGGCCACATGAGGAAGACGTCGCAATGCTCGGCGCAGAGTTCCTGGGCGGCGGGGGAGATGCCGCCGAAGTAGAGCAGGGGTCCGCCGTTTTGTTGGTAAGGCTTGGCGGGCTCGGTGTGGGGCAGGCTGAAGTTGTAGTACTTGCCCTTCCACTCGTAGGGGCCTTCGGCCTGCCACATTTGCTTCAGGATCTGGATGATCTCACTGCTGCGTTCGTAGCGGTCGTTGCTCTCCTCTTTCATGCCGGGCAGGTCGGAGGAGATGATGTTGATGCAAAACCGGCCTTTGGCGATGTGGTCCACCGTGGCGATGGCGCGGGCGAGCATGGGCGGCCAGACCTCTCCCATGCGCAGGGCGACGAGTTGGTTGATCTGCTTCACCTGCGGGGCCATGGCGGCGCAGAAGGTGAGGGCGTCCTGCCCGGCGATCCAGCCGGAGGGCAGCAGGATGTTTTGAAAGCCGTTGGCGTCGGCGCGGCGGACGATGTCGCCGCAGTGCTCGTAGCTGCTGCGGAGTTTCCCATCGGGCACGCCGAGGAATTCATAGTCGTCCGAGCAGAGGGCGGAAAACCAGGCGACTTCACACTTGCGGTCAGGGGTTCGGATGGCGGGGGTGGTCATGGGGATGGGTGGGTTGAAAGGTAAGATTCGAACGAAAAAACGAGGAGGCAATCCATTTATTGCAATATTGGAATAATCAATGCAAAATTCCGCCTCCTGAGCGCCGAATCAGCGGGTTTCACGGGGCGGCTTCCCAGATTTTCACGTCGTCAAACAGGACGCCGGGTCCATTGACCGTGAAGTGCAGGCTGGTCTTGGTGGGATGCGCGATGCCGGGAGACTGGAGGGTGGCGATGGGCTCTCCATCGAGCAGCACGCGGAGGCGATCCCCAGCGAGTTCGAGACGGACTTGATACCAGGTCTCCTGTTGCAACTTCACGGGGGCCGAGGTACTGCGATCTTGGATCTGGGCGTCGGCCTCGGCTTTGCGGGCGGGGTCTCGGCGCATCTCGAAAATGTCGTTGCGCATGATGCCTTCTTTGTCATCCCCGATGCGGATCTGGCTGGGGGCGAAGGCGACCCGGCAGATGTGACCGGCGTGGGAGCCTTTGTGGTTTTTGTCGTCAAAGACTGCGTTGAAGCCAGGAGAGCCACGGAGCTGGAAGCGGAACTCGGCCACCACGTCCTTCATGGGAACGTAGATGCGACCGACGCCGCCGTGATCCTCGCGACCTTGGGAGCCCTTCAATGCGCCATCCTCGACGCTGAAGGCGGGGATGATGACTTTCCAGTCTCCGAGGTCGGCGCGCTCGAAGTGATCCTCGAGCAGCAGCGCGCCGGGGCGGGCGACGGGTTCGTCGGCGGTGGCGGTGACGGGGAGGAGAGGCAGGAGGAGGAGGGCGAGGTATTTCATGCGGATGGGGTGCAAATTTGAATGGCTTGGCGCAGGGAGGCGAGCTTGTCTTTGGCAGTGGGGCTGAATTCCTGCCCGATCCATCCGGTGTAGCCGGTGGCCTGGATGGCGCGGACGATGGCGGGGTAATTTAGCTCCTGGCTGTCGTCGATCTCATGGCGTCCTGGTACGCCGGCGGTGTGGTAGTGGCCGAAGTGGGCGTGATGCTCACGGATGGTGGCGATGATGTCTCCCTCCATGATCTGCATGTGGTAGATGTCGTAGAGCAGACTGAAGTGCGGGGAGCCGATCTTTTCCCGCAGGGCGATGCCGAAAGCGCTGTGGTCGGCCATGTAGTCGGGGTGGTTCACCTTGCTGTTGAGTAGCTCCATGATGAGGGTGACGCCGAGTTTTTCACACAGGGGCATGAGCTGGGAGAGACCGGCGGAGCAGTTTTCGATGCCGGTGGCTTCATCCATGCCGTTGCGGCTGCCGGAGAAGCAGATGACGCGCTGGAAGCCGGCGTCGGCGGTCTGGCGGATGAGTTTTTCATAACCGCGCAGCAGGATGGGATGCAGCTCGGGCTGGTTCCATCCGGCGACGATGTGAGGGCCGGGCAGCTCCTTGGAGGTGAAGCGGACCAAGGCGCAGTCCAGGCCGTGGCGCTGGAGGGAGGGAAAATCGGTCGGTTCCAACAGCTCGATGGAGCCGATGCCCATGCCTTTGCAGGCCTCGCAAAACTCATCCATGGGGATTTTCGAAAAAGGACCCCGACAGACGGAATGACGGACGGGGGCTGGGCTGGGATCGGAGGCGGCGCGCAGCCCGAGGGCGGGCAGGGCGGCTGCGGAGGCGAGCTGAGTGAGAAGATGACGGCGATTCATGACGAGTTATTTTAATATGCAAATATGCGGCTGGACAGGGCGTTCCGACAAGGCCAAACTGTCTCAACACGCTCTCTCTTTCGACTATGACTGGAACTTCAACCCAACGGACCGTGATCATCGGTGGCGGCTACAGCGGCCTGATGACGGCGGTAAACATCGCCCGGCTCAGCAAGAACCCCATGCAGGTCTCGGTCATCAACACCGGACGCCCTGCAGGCCGTGGCGTGGCTTACGGCACTCGGCGGCCCGAGCACCTGCTCAATGTGGCGGCGCGGAACATGTCGGCCTTTCCCGATCTGCCCGATCACTTTGTGCAATGGCTGCGGACGCGGTCTGACTTTGATCGAATGCCGGATCAGGAACTGAAGGAGCGCTTCATTCCGCGGATGATTTTTGGGGACTACCTGAAGAGCCTGGGGCATCACTACCTGTCCACGCCGTCGATGGCGGGGGTGACGACGACCTTTGTGGAGGGAGAGGCGGTGGGGGTGCGCCCTCTGACCGGTGGTGGGGCAGAGGTGCAGCTGGCGGATGGGCGCTCGGTGGGGGCGGATCGCGTGGTTTTGGCCTGCGGCAATGAAGCACCGGCTCCGCTGCCTGGCGTGGATGCTCTGACGGGGCACGCGGGCTGGGTGGCCAATCCCTGGGAGGCCTGGCATGACAAGCTGCCTGGGGACGATGGCACCATCATCCTGCTGGGCACGGGTCTGACCACGGTGGACGCCATCATCACCCTGCGGGCTCTGGGGTGGCTGGGGCGGATCCATGCGGTCTCGCGCCACGGCTGGCTGCCGGAGTCCCACTTCCGGGGCCGGGAATACACGGACTTTCCGCCAGCGGGCGTCAAGGTGGAGGAGCTGGGCCTGAAACGCCTCCGCGCGCTGATGGAGGAGCACTGCCAGAAGCTGCGCGAGATGGGGGCCAATCCCGCCATCGTTGTGGACAAGATGCGCCCGCACACTCAGCACGTATGGAGTGCGTTCACGGTGGAGGAACGGCTCGAATTTGCCCGGCGAGATGCGGCCCGGTGGAACATCCTGCGCCACCGCATCGCTCCAGAAATCCATGCCCAAGTGACCAATGCGCAGCTGATGGGGCAGCTCCAAGTCCATGCCGCAACGATCCAAGGCCTGGAGCCTGAGGGAGATCGCATCCGCGTGGTGCTCGATGGTGCCGAGGATCTGCATGGCGATTTGGTGATCAATGCCACAGGTCCGCAGACGCGCTTTTCCGCCACCCGCTCCGGCCTGCTGCAGCGGCTGATGGCGGACGGACTCATCGTTCCCGATGAGATGGACATGGGCGTGCGGGTGGCACCGGATCACACCGCTTTGCTGGCGGACGGGCAGCGCTCGCCCCTCCTCCTGGCCATGGGGCCGCTGCTGCGTGGCACGTTGTGGGAGACCATCGCAGTTCCCGAGTTGCGCGGACAGGCGCGGCGGGTGGCAGAGACGCTGACGGACGCCCCGGTCGCCCCGGCGGAAGACCTCTCTGCCCTGGTGGAATTTATCATCTAGGGTAGTGAGATCTTGCCTTGCTTTGGTCCGGTTTTTGCTGGGAGATTCAAACGATGCGTAGTGCTGAGGATCAAAAAAGGCTGCTGGCCGGTGTCGTACTCCAGGTGCGGGGCGGAAAGGCGGTCTCTCGCCGGGAACTCGCCGATGCTCTCGGCCTCTCCCCCTCCACCGCTGGGCAGTATGTCGATCACCTGCAAGCCGTCGGCATGCTGCTGGAGGACGGCCTGGTGCGCGGCGGCATGGGACGGCCTCGGCGCAGCCTGCGGGTCTGCGGGACTGCGGGGTGGTTCGCTGGGGTGGAGTTCAATGCCGACCGTCTCTGCGGGGTGCGGGTGGATTTTGCCGGCCAGCGGGAGGCCGTGGCGGTGGAGCATTTGGCCCGCGGAGCCACGGCGGCCGAGGTGGTGGAAATCCTCGCTTTAATGGTGCGGCAGCTCCAGGCGGATCACGAGGCTCCGCTGCTGGGCCTGGGCGTCGGGGTGCCCGGCGTGGTGGATCCAGACGCAGGCATCGGCGTGCACTATTCCTTCATCTCCGGCTGGGATCAGATCCCTCTGGCCGACCTTTTGAATGATCGCTTGCAGGTCCCGGTGTTGCTCGAGAACAACCTGCGCGCCATCGCCATGGCGGAGCGCTGGTTTGGCGGCGGGGATGAACTGTCGGACTACGTCATCTTGGGGCCGCGCAGCGGCTTTGGCATGGCCATCGTCAGCGATGGACGGCTGGTGCGCGGTGGACACTTTGCGGCTGGTGAACCGGGGCGCTGGCCCTGGCCGCTGAATGGCAGTGCCGCCGAGCGCCAGGTGCAGGATGCACTGTCTGCACCGGCGGTGTATCGTCGGCTCGCCGGCCTAGCGAAGGATGCGTCCCCGCCCACCGATCTGCATCAGGCGCTCGAAGATCTGGGGCAGATCCAGGGAGCGGCTTGGGAGTCGGTCATCGAAGACTACGGGCGGGTGCTGGGGCTCTTCCATCTGCTGGTGGACGCGCAGCGGTACTTTTTGCATGGGCCGCTCGTCGGCTTGGGTGCCCGGTTTTGTGAAGAATTGTCAGCGGCTGCGGCGCGCATTTTTCCCGCGATCAAGAGTACAGACACACTCAGAGTGGTGCCATCGGAACTCAGCGACGACGCCGGTGCCTTGGGGGCTGCCATCATGGCCATGGAGGCCTGGCAACCCTCGCTCTAATCTGGCGTGAAGGTTGCTTGGCGTCCGCGCTGATGCTAATGCTGCGAATCGATGGCGGATCCCTCTTTTTCCGGAAAAACCGTGCTCGTCGTTGGCGGCAGTCGCGGCATGGGTCTGTCGGCGGTGCGGCGGCTGCTCGCGGCGGACGCTCAAGTGATGCTGACCGCACCTGACGCGGCGGGGTTGCAGGCCGCTTTGGAGGAATGCAAAAGCACCGACCCGCGAGTGGCGGGTGTGGTGGCCAATGTGCTCGACGCCGGAGCCGGGGATCAGGCGGTGGCGGCGGCCGTCGCTCGGTTTGGCCAGCTGGATGCGCTTTATCACGTCGCGGGCGGCAGCGGGCGCTCGCGGGGAGACGGTCCGCTGCACCAGCTCTCCGATGAGGGCTGGGAGTACACGCTGGAGCTGAATCTGCGCAGCGTCATGCAGTCCAACCGCGCCGCCCTTCGGCAATTCCTCGCCCAAGGTCGCGGCGGGGTGATCCTCAATCTCGCCAGCGTTTTGGCTTGGTCTCCCTCCCCGCGTCACTTTGCCTCCCATGCCTACGCTGCGGCGAAGGCGGGCATCATCGGCCTCAGCCGCGCCGCTGCCGCCAGCTATGCGGCAGAAGACATTCGGATCAATGTCCTCGCCCCTGGTTTGATCGAGACACCGATGTCCCAGCGCGCCTGCGAGGAGGCCGAGATCCGCCAATTTGTCACCCGGAAACAGCCTCTCGGCGGAGGCCGCACCGGTCAGGTGGAGGACGTGGATGGCGCAGCCTTGTTCCTGCTCAGCTCCGAGGCGCGATTCATCACCGGTCAGGTGCTGGCTGTCGATGGCGGTTGGACGGTGAGTGAGGGCCTGCCTTCAGCGTGAAGGTTTGCAGACATTTTCAGAGTCGCGCGCATGCAGACTTGCCACTTGCGGCCTTCTTTGCTGGATTAGGGCTGCATGAAAATGAATTCACTTTGTCATCGAGCGGTCGTCGCCGCTGCCTGCCTCGGTTTTGCCCACTCGGCTGAAGTCGTGGAAATTGGACCCGGACGGGAAAACGAATTGCCGGGAGGCAAAGAGGCGGACGGCATTCGCGGAGATTTTGTCCTGCGCAGCGATCGGGTGGAGGCCGTCATCTCGCAGAATGCGCCCAATCGCCGCGCCAACATGAGCACCTTTTACGGTGAAGATGGCGTCACCCCAGGCTGCCTGTATGACCTC
>JAGRPD010000309.1:1436-27421 GCA_020439875.1 Verrucomicrobiales bacterium | reverse complement strand
AATGAAAAGGGTGCCCGTTGCGCTTGTGCCTCTGGTTGTTGTTGGCTTGGGAATCACTGCCTTGGTTCTGGCGGTGGATGCGGGATGGGACCAGTGGAATGGCGTGGCTGAGGTGTGGAGCCGCGTGAGGGGTGTCATTCAGGTGCGGGCAGACGAAGATCCCGTGGCGTTTCGAAACCTCATGATTTTTCAATGGGTTCGAGTGGCGATGGCGCTGGGGGCGGGGATGGCGGTGAATTCACTGCGCCGTTGGGGGGAACGATTGGACCCGCTGCGTCCGGATTGAAAAAGCGAAGGTGGGTGGGCTGCATGCCCACGGCCACCTCGGCTTTTTGCGTGTGACTATTTGCTGCGGTAGCAGGTGAGTTTGCCATCCTGGGTGGCGATGAGGAGCTGGCCGTGATTGACGGCGAGTCCGTCCCAGACGGGTGGGCTGGTCAATTCGATGCCGCCACTTTGCTCCCCGGTTTGGGTGTTTACGGCCCACATGTGAGCGCCGCGTTTGCCATCGAGGGCGGCGTCTTGTTCGGCGAGTTCTTTTTGAATGGCGGGATCGCGGGCGGCGAGACGCTCGAAGGCGTATTCTTCATCGACGAGGTCTGGGGGGCCTGAGACGAGGAGGGTGTTGCCGGCGAGGGTCATGGAGCGGGCGATGAGGGGGACGTAGCGATCCCAATCATGCTGGACGAAGCTGCCGCCACCAGCGGGTTTGCCTTTGGCTCCAGCGGGGCCGCCTTTGAACCAGATGGCGGCGGCGACTTTGCCTTTACCGCTTTCGACGCCAGAACCGACGCCGTGGGTGCTGCCGCCGCTGTCGTCGCGGGAGTCGCCGTTGTCGAAGGAGACGACGAGGGCGGCGTCTTCGGGGCGCTCTTCGGGGTGGGAGAAGCGTTGGTCGATCTCCTCAGGGCTGAGGGCGCGGAGGTGGAGGACAAACTGGTCGAGCAAGCCCTGATAGGAGCCTGCGTTGTCGGGGTTGACGCCGGAGCCGTTGGGATTGCCGAGGAGGAGGGGGCGCTTGGGGGTGGAGGGGATGACGCCGGAGGCTTTGCCTTCGGCGACGGGCAAGCCATCGACAAAGAGGCGGGTGGTGCCATCGGCGGCGAGGGTGGCGGCGAGGTGATGCCAGCCGTCTTCGAGGGGTTTGGGTGCGATGAGGCTGAAGGCTTCCGAGTTGATGCGGAGATGGAATTGAGGTTTGCCTTTGGCTCCGAGTTCGAGCGAGAAGCCCTGCTGAGGGCCGCCGTCCTGAACGAGAACGCCGCTTTTTTGATCGGGCATGGCCCAGACTTCAACGGTGAGGGGTTTGCCAGCGAGGTCGATGCGGTCACTGGCGGGGAAGGTGACGGCATTGGAGAGGGCGGCGACGCTGTTGGTTCCTTTGGCTTTGCCTTTGCCCTTGGCTTTGGGGCCAGCTTTGCCTTTGGCGGCTCCTTTTTCTTTCCCTTCTGGAGGTGGGGTGGTGGTGGTGCCGCTGGTGGATTTGGAGGTGAGGGCGTTGCCGACGCGTTCGGTGAGGGCTTCGTCGTGGGTGTAGGCGGCGTCGGAGGCGTCCTTTTTGGTGGCGTAAAGGGTGTGCTCCATGGTGGTGGTCCACTTGTAGTACTTCGACTCGCGGCCGTAGGAATAGACGGTGTCGTCATCGTGTACGAGGATGCGACCGGCGGGGGCGTATTTGCCGGCCTGGTAGTAGCCGCCGTGGCCTCCGGCGAAGCTTTTCCCATAGACCCAGTAGCTGCGGTGGAAGTAGGAGTCGTCGAGGAAGCCGGTGGGGGAGAAGAGATGCTGGCCTTCGCCTTTCTGAGCGCCGCCTTGTTTGGCGAAGTCTCCGGAGACGGGGCCGATCTCGACGCGGGTGCCGTCGGCGGCGATTTTCTGAGTGCGGAGGTAGGTCCAGTGGCCGTCGCTGCTGAGGATGTCGTTGGAGGCGACGGGCATTTGCAGGGTTTTGTGGCGGTCTTGCAATTCGCCGCCGGTCTCGGGGTCGCGGTCGTCGTAATGCTGTTTCACGCGGATCTCTCCGGTGCGGGGATCGAGGCGATAGAACCAGAGGCCGTCATTGAGGAAGCAGGAGCGGCCAGCGACGAAGGAGACGAGGTCATTTTCGACGAGGACGCTGCCGTGGATGGGCCAGACGCTTTCGAGCTGCTCCCAGGCGAAGTGGTGGAGGTGGTTTTTGGCTCCGAGGAATTTCCAGATGAGGGCTCCGTCGCTGGCACGCAGGCAGTAGGCCCAGCCATCGCGGCAACCGAAGAGGACGCGGCCTTTCCAGTAGGTGGGGGGGGAGTCGATGCGGCCTCCGGCGGTGTATTGCCAGAGGGTGCGGCCGGTTTTCAGATCGAGGGCGAGGAGGGTGTGGGCGTCGATTTTGGAGACGAAGACTTTGCCGTCGGCACTGGTGGTGGTGCTGAGGGGGCCGCCGAGATCGACCTGCCAGGCGGTATCGAGGGAGCCGGTGAGTTCGGAGCCGTTGGAGCCGCTGCGGGCGTTGTTGCCACGGTAGGTGGGCCAGTCTTCGCGGGTGGTTTCGGTCTCGGTGACGGGCTGGTCGTAGGCGGGGCCTTTGACGAGGCGCTGCTCATCGGGCACGGCGGGTGGTTCGGGCTGGCGGGAGGCGGGGGCGAGGGCGTTCATGCCGTCGAGCTTGGCCTCGGGGTAGCAGGCGCAGTTGTGCGGACCGGCGTAGGTGAGGCCGTTGGCGGGGAGCACGCCGTAGAGGCAGGCACCGCGCACCCAGTGGTTGAGGTCCCAGGATTGCTTGGCGACATCGACGTACTCGATGCCGGTGCGGGAGGGGATGATGTAGTTTTCGGTGGCCTTGGCCAGGTAGCAGCGGTGGTGGAACCAGTAGGTGCCTTCGGGTACGTCGGGAATGAATTGCTTGCGGATCTCGCCGGTGCGGGGATCCCGCCCGGTGTACTCGCCGGTTTGGCTGCCGCTGAGGGTGCCGGCATTCCAGACGAGGCCTTGGGCGACGATGAGGTCCTCGGGACTGCGGTAACCGCTTTTCTCGTGAGGGGCGTTCCACAATTCTGCGCCGGTGTCGGCGTCGATGCCTTTCATGCTGCCGTCACCGCCGGCGTAGAGGAGGGTTTTTTGGTTGAGGATGACGCGGGGGCCGTAGTTGAACTCGTAAAGCTGGCGGGTTTTGGCGTTTTCATCGGACCATTTTTCCTCGCCGGTTTTGGCGTCGAGACAGACGAGGCCGTGGCCGTTGTGAAACACAGCGCGTTGGCCATCGGTGATGAAGGTGACGGGGGCGACGGGCAGGGTTTTGCGCCAGAGGACTTTTCCGGAGTCGGGGTCGAGGGCGATGAGGTGGCGGTCTTTGCCGTCCCAGTTGAATTCGGTCTCGACGCGTTTTTGATCGCTCTGGGCTTGGACGGCGAATTCTTCGTTGAGCCGCCAGGGTTCGGTGTTGACGATGGCGTAGAGCATGCCGTCGGCGAAGGCGATCTCCTCCGCGCCTGCGGTCTCGGGGTATTCGGTGACGAGGGCTCCGGTGCCGCCGTTGAGGCGGGAGATGGGCGCATCGATGGCGAGCGTGACGAAGATGTCGTCTCCATCCGAAACGAGGCGGCGGGTGAGTTGAGTGGGGCCGGATTTCAGGGGCCAGAGGTGGGTGTTCCACTTTGTGATGGGTTTTTTCCACAGTACGGTGCCGTTGAAGGCATCGCGGGCGATGAGGGCGTACTTGGATGGCAGCAGGATGGAGATGCGCGAGCCTTCATCCATGATGTAGTAGAGGCGACCGCCGCCGCTGACCATGGCGTTGACGCTGGAGATGCGGTCGTGGTGGCGGCTCCAGCGCGGGCTGCCGACCCATTGGAGGCGGCTGGGGGGGCCGACGAGAGTGTCTTGGGAGGTGGGGTTGCCGGCGGCGTTGTAGAAATAATGGGTCCACTCGTCCATGGCTTTGGGCCAGGGTTTGACGATTTTTTTCCAGCTGTCTCCCTGGCGGACGAGGGCGACGCCGCGCGGGGTGAGTACGCGTTGGATTTCGTCTTCAGAGACGGTGGCGGCGTCTTCAATGACGAGGAGGTTGACCAAGTTTTCGAGGTAGGGCAGCCCCGAGCCCGGCGTCCAGCTCTCGACGGAGACGGGTCCGTAGGTGCCGGCTTTTTCCAGGCGTTGGCGATCGGCAGTTACCGCGCTTTCATCGGCTTCCAGGCCCTGAACCTGCCAGGCGTCGGAGGTGTGCAGGGCGGCGGTGAGGCTGGCGTCTCCTGCGCCGACGTGAACGGCGAAGCCGCCTGGCAGTCCCGCCAGTTGGTGGATGGCAGCGGCCTCCTCGGCCGGTGTGGCGAGGGCGGCGGGGGCTGAGGAAAGCAGGGCCAGAGGGATGAGTAGGCTGCGCATGAGCATGAGGAGGGGTGAGAGCGTGGAACGTGCTGGCGGGGCGTTTGTTGCGAGGAAGTGCAAAGGGATCCGCTGCGGAGGAGGCGAGCCTTTGGGCAAGCGCGTCGGGCCACTTCTCGCGGCCCTCACAGCGGGGCATTTTTCACTACCCGACCTGTTCTGGCGTGAACCACTCGCGATCAGCCAACTTGCTGACCTTCAATCTCGCCGCTTTCAACCCGCTGCGGAGTTAAGCGGCGGGGCAGCTGATCCAGAACGTGGTGGTCTGATTCTCGGAGGCGACGCCGAGTTGCAGGCGCATCTGAGCGGCGAGCATGGAGGCGATGGTGAGGCCGAGCCCGAGGTGGTGGCTGCTTTTGGAGCCGTGAAAGGGGCGAAAGACTTCCTGCAACTTCTCTGCGGGGATTTGGGAGCCGGTGTTGCTGATGAGCAAATCGACGCGGCGCTCATTTTCAGGGGTGATGACGCCGGGGCCACAGACTTTGAGCATGGCGCGGCCTTCTCCCGCGCGGGCGGCGTCGGCTGCATTGCGCAGGAGTTCGAGCAGGACTTCTTTGAAGCGACCTGGATCGACCTGAATGGGGGGTAGGCCGGGTTGCACGTCCATTTCAAACGGCACGCCCGCTTTGCGGAAGGGCTCGGCGAGGCCATTTCCGACGACGCCGAAGTAGTCGTTCAATTGGAGATTCTGCAGGCTGACTTTGGCGCAGCCGCCTGCGGAGCGGATGCGCTCGCTCAAGGTGGAGACGCCCTCGGAGGCCTCGCGGATGTGCTGCATGTTTTCCGCGACGGAGGGATCCAGGTCATCCTGCATGAGGACGAGGCTGCTGAAGCCTTGAATGACGGCGAGGAGATTGTTGAGCTTGTGGGTGAGACCGCGCAGCAGCTCGGGGTAAAAACCTTCTCCACTGGTGTTGGAGATCTCGATTTGCGTGGGAAAAACAAATTGCATAGCGGGTGATCACGTGGTGCCGCTGGGCGGCTTCAACTGAGCTACGACAGGACTCTCCCGATTTCACCGGCAAAGCCAAGCAAAAATCGCCGCTGCAGCGGTCGCAGCGATGTGGCATGAGGGTGGGGTGATGTCCATGCAAATGACGGAATTGCAGGATGGTACGCGATTTCACCGCTTCATGGGGCGTCTCTTGGGATTCTATTTGCTATGGTTGTTGAGTCTTTGTCATCGGTGCGCAGCGGTGCTATTGAAAGGTTGGACGAGTAGCGTCTTCGAGAACTCTTCACCATGGCATGGACGATTTGCATCCTTCTACTCGCGACGGTCGGGTTCGCCTTTGCGGGGTATCCGCTTGTCATGGCGGTGTTGGCACGTTTTGCTCCCCGGTCTTTGAATTTGGAGGGGCCGATGCCAGCGGGGCTCAGTGTGGTGCTGTGTGTGAAAAATGGGGAGGCGACCATTCAGCGGCGTTTGGAAAACCTGCTGACGGCAGTGTGGCAAGGTGAGCTTGAGGTCTGGGTCTATGCCGACGGATGCACGGATCAAACAGTGGCACGGGCTCGGGAGATGGGGGACTCTCGGGTGCAGGTGATCGAGGCTACGAGCGCGCGAGGCAAGGCGGCGGGGCTCAATGCGACGATCCCGAAGTGTCGGCATGAGGTGGTGGTGCTCTGCGACGTGCGTCAACGCTTCGAACCGGAGGCGCTGACGAGATTGGCGTCGGTTTTTCGGGATCCTGAGGTGGCGGCGGTGAGTGGGCTATTGCAGATCGAGCCCTCGGCAGCTGGGAGTGGACAAGGGGTGGATTTGTACTGGCAGTTGGAGCGGAAACTGCGGCAGTGGGAGGGGCGATTTGATTCGGTGATTGGCTGCACCGGAGCCATCTGTGCGATCCGCCGGGATGCGTATGAACCGCTGCCCGAAGACACCATTTTGGATGATGTGGTGATCCCGATGTGCATGGCGATGAAGGGCGGGCGCATCTATTATGAAGAGACGGCGGTGGCCTGGGACCCGCAGCGTCTGGAGGCGGGCAATGAAGCGGCACGGAAACGCCGCACGCTGGTGGGGAATTACCAAATGCTGGCGCGCTACCCGCGCTGGCTGCTGCCGGGTGTGTCGCGGCTGTGGTGGCAGCTGCTCTGTCACAAGTACCTGCGGCTGCTGGTGCCGTGGTGTTTGCTGGGGGTGCTGGGGGTGAGTGCGCTGGCGGTGGAGGTGCCGGGCATGAAGCTGCTGCTGGGGTTGCAGCTGGTCAGTTATGCGGCGGCGGCGGTGGGTTTGATGCGCCCGGAGATCCGTTGGAAAATGTTGACGATTCCGGCAGGTTTTTTGCTGCTGCAATGGACTTGCCTGCTGGCGCTGCTGGCCTATGTGAGGCATCGCCATGATCTGCGCTGCCTGTGGCACAGTGATCCGACACCTTCTTCCGACTCTGCTGCATGATTCGCTCTCTCGACCGCTGGCTGCCCGCGTGGCTGACACGCGACCGCGCAATGCGCGGGCCGCAGAATGGACCATGGCAGGTTTTCATCGCGGTTTGCGATCACTTTGAGCCGTTTCACGGCACTGACAAAGCGGGAGCGCTGGCGGCGATTAGGCAATGGGAGCAACGCTGGCCGCCGATGGTGAAGGCGTTTTGCGACGCCTCCGGGCGCGGGCCGCGGCACACGTTTTTTTACCCAGTCGAGCAATACGATGACGAGATCATTGAGCGTCTCGCCGCGCTGTGCGAGCGCACCGGCAGCGAGGTGGAGGTGCATTTGCATCACGATAGCGATACGGCAGCTTCGCTGAAGCAAAAACTGCGTAAAGGTCTGGATGATCTCGCCAGACATGGCCTGCTGAGCCGCAATGTATCAGGTGCGCCGCGCTTCGGCTTCATTCATGGCAATTGGGCGCTGGATCACTCCCATCCGACGGGGTGCCACTGCGGCGTTCCGGATGAGTTGCGCGTTCTGAAGGCCACCGGCTGTTATGCGGACTTCACCATGCCTGCTGCGCCTGATCCGAGTCAGACGCGAACGATCAACTCGATCTATTACGCAAAGGAGGATGGTTTGCCGAAGTCCCATGATCGCGGAGTGGCGGTCGAGTGCGGAAAGACCGCGCGATTGGCAGATGATCCCGATCATCTGCTGATGGTACAGGGTCCGCTGGGTCTGAACTGGCGTTGGCGGAAGCATGGCGTCCTGCCGCGCATCGAAAACGGCGATCTCACGACCGCCAATCCGCCCACGGCGGTGCGGTACCGACTTTGGACGCAGATTTGTCCGGCGGTGAAGGGGGGAGGGCCGTGGATATTCGTGAAGTTGCACACGCATGGCGGCATCGCACGGAACTATGACATGCTTCTGGGCGATGCAATGCGTGCGTTTCACAAATTGCTCGGCTTGAAGCGTGAATTTCAATGCAACTACGTGACCGCACGGGAAATGGCCAATCTGGTGCATGCTGCCGAGGATGGTGCGCAGGGCGAGCCGGGGCCGTGGTTGGATCACGTCCATGCGCCGCCGCCCCGTCTCGATCGAGGAGGGGAGATCGGATGAGATCCGTTGCGTTCGCCGTCCTTCTCGCGTTGGGGTTTGGTCTGGCTCAGTGGATGATGGGGGCGTACCGCTCCGACCTGGGGGGCGATCCCGATGAGGCGGCCCACGCGGTGACGGCGCTGATGGTGAGGGATTACCTGTGGCACGGCGGTGGCGAGTCTCCTCTGCACTTCGCGGAGCGCTATTACGAGACTTTTCCGAAGGTGGCGCTGGGGCACTATCCGCCGGGCTATTATATTCCCGGCGCGTTGATGCTGAGCCTGTGGTGTGACCCGCGTGCGCTTTTGGTTTTGCAACTCCTGCTGGCCGTGAGCGCGGGGCTGCTGACGCGCTGGATCTGGTGCCGCTGGACGGATGACAGAGGTGCCACGGGCTGGATCGTCGCGCTGATGGTGGTGATGCATCCCGAAGTGATTCGGGTGGGCTGCCATGTGCTGTCGGATCTGCAAGTGATGCTGCTGACACTGGCGGCGGTGGCGGCCTGGATCGCCTATTTGAAACAGCCGAGTTGGAAGAGCTCCCAACTCTTTGGCGCGGTGACGACGGCGGCGATCCTGACCAAGGGATCGGCGATGGGTCTGGTGGGCCTGCCGATGCTGAGTGTGATGCTGGCCGGTCGGTGGAGCCTGCTCCGGCGGCCGGATTTTTGGTTGTGTGGTCTGCCGGTGATGTTGGTCGCGGGGCCTTGGATGATGTTTTCTGTGCGGTTCACTCAGGAGGGGTTCATGGCGGAATCTCCCTCGGCGTTTTTCGTCCAGGCATGCAGTTATTATGCAGAGGCGATCCCGCGGGTGTATGGTTGGCCGCTGGTGGTGGGAATGATGGCTTCTTTGGGACGGCTGCTCTGGCTGGCGGTCAGGCATCGCCCCGAGCGGGAATTTCGAGCCACGCTCTGGGCGGCCTGGATCTCGATGCAGGCGCTCATCATGGTGGTGCCGACGGGTTTTTCACCGCGCTATTTGGTGCCTGGTCTGCCATGGATCGTGCTGCTGGTGGCACTGGAGTTGCGTGACCTGCTGGGGAAGCGATCCAGCTTCGTGGCACCCCTTTTGCTTTTTTTGCTGACCGAGACCACCACCTGGCGACGTGAACCCAAACTGGTGAAGGGATTTTCCACACTGGTGGAGGAAAAACTCGCCAGGACGGGCCAGCACGGCGTCTGGCTGGTGGCGGCGGATCCGCGAGGCGAAGGTGCGGTGATCGCTGCTGCGGCCTTCGGTCTGGACGGGGAATCTCGCGTGCGTGGAGATCTGCGGGTGCTCCGGGGCAGCAAGGTCATCGCGGAGACGGATTGGTTGGGACAGCGCTACGAGACAAAATTTGATTCCGCAGGCCTCTTGCGGGCGGAGCTGGATCACCTCGGCGTGGACTGGGTGCTGGTGGACGAGTCCATGCCTGAAGCGCAGCGCAAGCCGCATGAGACGTTTTTGAAAGACGCGCTCGAAGGGGCGGAATCGGGCTGGCAACCTGGAGTGCTGCACCCCGTTTTTCGCCGGATGGAGGCATCCGGGGTGGTGTGGTCGTTCGATCGAGTCCAGCCTACGCCATGAAACCGAAGTTGCTCTTTGTCTCCAATCTCTTCCCGGATGCGATGGAGCCCTATCGGGGGCTGGACAACGCCACGGTGCTGCATGCGCTGCGTGAGAGCTGTGACATTCAGGTGATCTCGCCACGGCCCTGGTTGCCAGGGAGGTGGACCTCCAAATCCTGCCGCAGCGGCGATGAGTGGATGCAGCCGATTTACGTCAAAGCACCCTACCTGCCTAAAATCGGGGGTTTGGCCAACGATCGGCTGATGGCCGCCGCGCTGCGCCCACCCTTGAAGAAGCTCCGAAACCAGGCTCCCTGGGATTGGGTGATGACAAGTTGGCTATTCCCGGATGGAGCAGCGGTGGGTCGGTGCCTGGGCGCGGGAGAACGCCAAGTCCTCATTGCCCAGGGCAGCGACGTGCACGCCTACCTCGGCTCCGCGCAGAGGCGCAAAAAAATCCTCAGCGCTCTCCAGGACGCTCGCGGCTGCATCACCCGCAGTGCCAGCTTGGCCCGCCAGCTCGAGCAGGCCGGAGCCGATCCCAAGCGTCTCTACCCCATCGTCAACGGCATCGATACCGCTCACTTTTACTCCGGCGGGGAGGTGGAGGCTCGCCAGACCTTGCGGGTGCCTGAGGGGGCCACCGTCCTGCTCTGGGTGGGGAATTTTTTGACCGTCAAAGATCCTCTCAAGATGCTGCGCACCTTTGCGGCCCTGCGCGAGCGATTGCCCAACCGCGATCTCCTCCTCGTCATGATCGGGCAAGGACCTTTGTGGGAGATCGCCGATGCAGAGGTCGCGAGTACCGATCTGAAAGAAGCCGTGCATTTGACGGGTCCGCTGCCCGCCGTGGAAGTGGCGCGCTGGATGCGGGCCGCTCATGCTCTGTGCATGACCAGCCAAAATGAAGGGCTGCCCAACGTGATCTTGGAGGCCCAAGCCTGCGGCCTGCCGGTGATCGCGACCGATGTGGGCGGCATCGCCGAAGTGATCGACGCGCCGTGGAAAGGCGCGCTGGCTGCGCGCGACGACGAAGCCCAGTGGGTGGCCCGCGCCGTGCGAATCCTCACCGAAATCACGCCCGAAGACCGGCAGCGTATCGCCGCCATCGGCTCCGCCCGGACTTGGGATTCAGCGGCGGCGGCGTATCGGGCAGTGCTCGAAGGAGGAGCCTAAGCGGGCTTGGCGATCACGGTGACCGCGTCGTCGTAGAGACCGACGGGATGTTTGTCACCCGTGGCGGGGTCGGTCCATTCCTTGAATTGCTCGGCCACTTGAAGACCCTTGGACTCGATCAGGGCGTTGAGTTCCGAAGTCGTCGCATCACTGCGCCATCCGCCCGTGTGGCCGGCGTTGGTGCCGTGGTGGATGATGGCTCGACCGCCGGGTTTGAGCACGCGTTGGAATTCATCCAGGTAGCTGGCGATGTCTGCCAGGTTGATGTGCACAAAGACATCGAAGGACCAAATGATGCCGACGCTGGCATCTTCCACGCCAGGGAGGTTGTTGCCGTCATTGGTGCGGAAGCTGGCCTGAGCGGCATGGGCGAATTTTTTCGCGCAAAGTTCCACGCAGGTGCTGGAGATGTCGATGCCCTGGTAGCGGCTGGCGCGCGGGATGAGATGCTCCGTCCAGCGACCGGCGCCGGGACCGATTTCGATGATGTCCGATGCCTCCGGCACGCGGGGTTTCAGCACGTTTTCGACGAGCGAGGTTTTCCACTCGGCGGACGGTGTCCACTCGTCGCCGCCGGCTTCCCAATTCCAACTGTTCCAGATCTCCGCATTGAGGCTGCGGCTGTTCACGCCCGGCAGTCCGCGGGATTTGCGGAGCGTCTGCATGCGCTCAAAGGCCAGGTTGGAGACAGCGCTCCCGGCGTAGTATAGCCCGAGCAGTCCGGTGTAAAAGAGTCCGTTTTCCTTGACGGTCAGCCCCAGCAGGCGGGCTTTGCGTCCGAGATCCAGGCGGCGGCGGTTTCCAATCAGGTCTTTCACGAGGGTGGATCATGCGTGGCAATGGAGTGATGACAACCCCCGACGCGCAACAATCGTGAATTCGGTTTCGGTTTTCTCCCGCTTCGGGTATCAATCGTTCGATCCTTGAATGGCTCCAAATGATTGAGGAGACGGAATCTGTTGAGGTGTGCTCGGCGCTCACCAATGGCGGCAGCGTGATCAGAAAAAATCACTGATGAAAATCTTGTGGGTAAAATCCGGCGGTCTGCTCCCGGCGGACACCGGCGGCAAGAGGCGCAGCCTGGCCATGCTGCGGGCACTCGCGGACCTGGGGCATGATCTTCGTTTTCTGGCCCTGCAGGAGGATTCAGTCGGGGTCACCCCGGAGGAGAGTGCGGACCGTTACGCACGGGAAAAAATCTGGGTGCCGTGGGTGGCGGCGGCGAAGGGCACGCCGCGTTTTTATGCGGATCTGCTTCGCAATTTCCTGTTCTCCTCCCGTCCGTACGTGCTGGAGCGGTACGAATCCCGGCTTTGGGAAAAGAAGATCCACGAAGGTTCCGAGGATCGTGACCTCGTCGTGTGCGATTTTTTGACGCCGGCGTTGAACTTTCCCGCGGAGAAGGCAGGGCCGCCCCGTGTGCTGTTTCAACACAACGTCGAAGCGCAAATCTGGCGGCGAATGGCGGCGACTGCGAGAAATCCGATCAGCCGCTGGTATCTCTCTCGCCAGCATGCCCGCATGGTGCGGTGGGAGCGGAAGCTTTGCGGGCGCTTCGATGGCGTCATCGCCGTGTCGCCTGAGGACGCGGCGCTGATGCGGCGGGACTATGCACTGAAGCAGGTCCTGGGCGACGTGCCGACTGGGGTGGATACGGCGGAGTTTCAGCCACCGGAGACGCTGGCATCGGAGCCGGTCGTCGGCTTTTTGGGATCGATGGATTGGCGTCCGAATGTGGAGGGTGTGCTCTGGTTTGTCCGCGAAGTGCTGCCCGCGCTTCGGCGGGCTGTCCCCGGAGTGCGCCTGAAGATCATCGGGCGCAATCCGACGCCGAGCATCCGCGCGCTGGCTGCGGCGCATGGCGACATTGAAGTCACGGGCACTGTGGATGAGGTGCAACCGCATGTGCACGGCTGCCGAGTCATCGCGGTGCCTTTGTTGGCGGGTGGCGGCACCCGGATCAAGATTTTTGAAGCCATGGCCATGGGCGTCCCGGTGGTCTCTACCACCATTGGCGCGGAGGGACTGCCAGTGACCTCGGGTGAGCATCTTTTGCTGGCGGATGAGGCTGAGCCTCTGGCGACTTCCACCGCCCGCGTGCTGCAGGAGGCGACCCTGGCGCAGACATTGGCGGCCAATGCGCGTCGCTTGATGGAGCAACGATTCAGTTGGAGGCAGGTGGCCGAGGCTTTTGTGGGTCATTGTCAAAAGGCGCTGAACTCATCCAGCGGAAAAAAATCATGAACAGCGGGTCCAATCTGGAGCAGGCCCCATCGGTGCCGCCGCGCAGGCGGGTGACGGTGTCTTCCCGAGATCGCAGCGTCTCGGTGCTGGCGGACCTCTGGCAGGGAAGGGAGCTGTGGCTGATGCTGGCCCGGCGGGATCTGGCCCTGCGCTATCGTCAGGCATTGATCGGCGTCGCCTGGGCGGTATTGCGCCCCGTTTTGGCTGCCGGGATTTTTTTGGTGGTCTTTGGTCGGGTGCTCAAAGTGTCCAGTGAGGCGGTGCCCTACGCCTTGCTGGCGCTTTCGGGATTGCTGGTCTGGCAGCTCGCGGCGGCCATCATCAACGATGGCACCAACAGCCTGACGGGCAATCCGGCCCTCATTTCCAAAATCTACTTTCCCCGCGTCATCCTCGCTCTCAGTCCCGTTGGAGCTGCTTTGGTGGATTTCGTGGTGGGATCGGCGGTGCTGTTGGCGGCGGCGTGGTATTGGGGCGTCCTGGGCTGGGGTTGGGAGTTGTTGACGGTGCCGCTTTGGGCCGCTTGGGCCGTGCTCGCGGCAGCAGGGCCCACGCTGTTTTTTTCCGCCTTGAGCGTCAAGTACCGCGACTTTCGCTACGTGGTGCCGTTCGCCCTGCAGCTCGGTCTTTACGCGAGCCCTGTGGCCTACGCCTCCAGCCAGATTCCCGCCGAGCTACGCGCTTGGTTTGCCCTCAATCCCATGACCGGCGCGATCGAGGGCTTCCGCTGGGCGGTGTTTGGGGCGGAGCGTTTTCCCTGGCCGGGTGCCTCGGTCGGGCCGGGCCTCATCGTGATCGCGGTGAGTTTTTGGGTGGGAGCGAGGGTGTTTCGCCAGCGGGAGGCCGAGTTTGCGGATTTGCTATGACGAGAAAAATTTGGCGATGGTGCCGCCGCATCTGGCAGGCTCTGCGTGGGACGGCCCCTCCGGCTGCTCCGCCTGTGGAGGCCAATGAAGACGGGTCCATGACGTTGGTTCGATTTCTCGATGAGAGCGGCCAGTTCAATTACGATCAGTATCGGGCCGTCCAGGTCGAGGGGAATCTCCGCAAGCTGGATCGGGTGTGGGCGCTGGAGCCCAACCTCAAGTTTGCGGCGGAGCGGATCCGACGGTGGGCCGGGGAGCCGTTGGTCTTTGGCCTCTGCCACGGCACGCGGCGTGGTCTGGAGCAGCGTTGGCTGGCGCAGTCCCTCGGTTGTCAGGTTCTGGGCACGGACATTTCCGAATCTGCGACCCAGTTTGAAAACTCCATTCAGTGGGACTTTCACCAAGCCAAGCCCGAGTGGCTCGGTTCGGTGGACTTCATTTACAGCAACTCCTGGGATCACTCTTTTGATCCAGAGACCTGCATGCAGGTGTGGCTGAGCTGCCTGCGGCCCGGCGGTGTCTGCGTTTTGGAGCACTCTTCCGAGCATGAGCCGATCTCGGTCCGCGCCTTGGATCCCTTTAAAGTCACCTTGCCTGTCCTGACGGAGCGACTTGAGGCCTGGGGGCGTGGTCAATGGACTCTCCGAGAGGTGGTGGAGACGCCCAGCCGAGTGGCGGGTGCGACGAGCCAACATCTCATCGTGCTGCAACGAACCGGGATCGAATCGTGACCGAAGCTCCTGTCATCCAAGCGCGGGATCTGGGCAAACGTTACCTGGGTCGTCAGGCGGGTTGCATCAACCGCTTGAGTGAGGCTCTGGTCGCGGCTGGAAAGCGGGTTTTCCAATCCATCGGCGGATCCCGGGCGAGACGCGGGGAAGGTGGGCGACCTCGCGAACTGTGGGCGCTGCGCCACGCCTCTTTCGAGGTGCATCGCGGGGAGGTAATCGGCATCATCGGCAAAAATGGAGCGGGAAAATCCACCCTGCTGAAACTGCTGTCTCGGATCACCCCGCCGACGGAGGGCGAATTCACCATCGAAGGCCGGGTCGCTTCTCTGTTGGAAGTGGGGGCTGGATTTCACGCGGAACTCACGGGGCGGGAGAATGTGCATCTCTACGGGGCCATCCTCGGCATGACGCAGAGCGAGGTGCACGCGGCGTTTGAAGAGATCGTCGCCTTCGCCGGGGTGGAGCGTTTTGTTGACCTGCCCGTGAAGCGCTATTCCTCGGGCATGCATGTGCGGCTGGCCTTCGCCGTGGCCGCGCATTTAGCGGCGGATGTGATGATTCTCGATGAGGTGTTTGCGGTGGGCGATCTGGCTTTTCGCCATCGCTGCCTGGATCGGATTCGCTCGTCGGTCGGTGCGGGCGGAGCGGTTTTGCTGGTGAGCCACAATTTGGCATTGGTGCAAAATGCCTGTACCCGGGTCCTCGTCGTGGATGCCGGACAGGTGGTCTTTGACGGCCCGGTGCGGGAAGGCATCGCGGCCTATCTGGCCTCGGTGAACACGGGTACGGCCCAGGCTGCTCTGACAGATGCAGCCAGCCGACCGGGATCAGGAAGAGCGCGCCTGACTCATTGTGCGCTGGAAAATGATCAAGGCCGTGGCGTGAGCCGGATCGTCGCGGGGGAGGGCTGGCGCGTTCGCATGGGCTACACCTCCTCCGCCACCGACCAACCGCTCTGCGCCCAGGTGCGGGTGCGGGATTGGCTGGGCACGCCAGTGTTCATGCATCACAGTGATCTCGCTGGCTCCCTCACGCAGGCTGCCGAGCGGGGAGAGTTTTTTTGGCAGTGCGAGAGGATGCCGCTGCAACCGGGCAAATACCGCGTGGATCTGGTCCTGCGCTTCCCCAGTGAGTTGGCGGATCTGGTGGAGGATGCGCTCGTCGTGGAAGTGGTGGAGGGCGATTTTTTCGGCGGCGGCCGCCTTTATCCGCCGGAGTTCGGAACGTTTTTGGTCGAGGGAAAATGGCATCACCAAGCTCCATCCTGACGCCTGCCGAGATTGGTTCGGCTGGCCTGATCGGGAAAACCGTCCTGGCCTTCCTGCTCTTCCTGATCTGGGAGCGCGGCATGGCATCGTGGCTGTCGGAATCTTTCCCCTGGGTGGGAACGAAGCAGCGGCCACCACGGCGTCATCGATTTCTGCGGGCAGCGCTGGCCCTTGTGGGAGTGGTTTCCGCTGCGCTGCTGATGAAGCGAGTCCCGCTGTCGGCGGAAGGGATTTTCCTTTGGGCCAGTGTTTTGCCTCTGCTCAATCTGACGGTTCCCGCACCGCCCAATTTCCTGCTCGGAAGACCCCAGCACGCGGAGCGATGGGCGATGCTGACCTTGGGGTTGCTCGCCGGTTGGCAGCCTGCGGCCACTGCGATCTTGCTTGCCGTGTTTCCCTGCTTCGTTCCTGGATTGTCGGGCATTTTGGGCAGGAGCTTCACCGATGTCTCCATGCCTCTGGCCTGTCTCATCGCCTATTGCAGCGCCGGGGCGGTGGACGGGTTGGTCGGTGGAGCCTCGGTCGCCGGGGTGTGGTTTCCTGTTGCCATCGCCACCGCGTTTTACGTGGTGCCAGGGATTGGAAAATGGCGCGCAGGATGGATTCGATCGAACCATCCGGGGGCGCTGCCGCTTGCGGCGGCTTTTCAGTGGGACTGGCCTTTGGGAGCGGGTCTGGCGCGTCGCTGGTTCGCCGCATCGGCCGTTCATGTGAGTGGCGTCAACCGCGCCGTGGTCGTGGGAGAAATCGCGATAATCGGTGCCACACTTGGCTCTGGCGGCACCCTGGTCGCAGCCCTTGCGGCCCTCCTTTTTCATGTCTCGGTGGCGGGTGTGGCGGGGATCCTTTTTTGGGAATGGTCCGTGGTGTGGGTCGGGCTCGCCGGCTGGGCCTGGGTGATGCCTGACTGGTCGTGGACCGAAGCGGGCGTCGCGTTGCTGGTCGCCGTCGGATATGCACGCTGGGGTCGCTTGCCAGATCGGCTCACTTGGTTTGACTCCACCTTGGTGCATCGTTTCGACCTTGTGGCGCGGATGGCATCGGGGCGTTCGCTGCGCCTGCCGCCGAGCAGCCTGGCTCCTTTTGAGACAATCTTTTCCCAGGGGCGGTTTCATTTTCTGCGCCAGGAACCCGCCCTCCAAGGCTGCCTCGGAACAGTCGCGTCGGCGGAAGCGTTGACCGCCCTGAATCATGCAGACAGTGTCGGAGAAATTGAGCAGGTGAAAACGCAACTCGGGCAGGTGAGGTGGGACGAAACCAAGACGAAGGCTTTTCTCCACCTGCTGCAGGCTTGGTTGCGCGCGCAGCCGTCCTCCCCAGGCTCGGGGTGGAGTCGTTTGCCGCGCATCGACCGATTGCCCACCGGTTGGCCACCCGTCGAGTCTCATCAGGCCGTCGCCGTGGAGATCGTCTATCACGAGATTTTTTTTAGCGTGTCCAAGTCGAAATTCCTGTATAAGGAAAGGGAACTTTTGGCAGCCGTCTCTCTTTGATCGAACTTATGGGAACCAGTCTCACCCGCGACATCACGGTCATCATTCGGTCGTCTGGAGAGCGGACGGAAGCCGTCTGCCGGAAACTCCTCGCTGAGCAGGCCGAAGCAGATTGCATCGAGATGGTGCAAGAAGCCCCCTTTTACCAGGCTCTCCGCCAGACCCTGATTCGCGGACGAGCCGCCGGGCGAACCTGGACCCTCGCCGTGGACGCCGATTTGCTCGTGCGCACGGGTGCCCTCGCTGAGATGGCGGCATTTGCCCAATTGCAGGCTCCCGAAGTACTCTTTGTCTCAGGCTGGTGCATGGACAAGCTGCTCTGCTGCTGCCGCCCGGCGGGTCTGCACCTCTACCGCACCTCTCTCATCGACGACAAATTGTTGAAAATTCTCGCGGGAGTGGAGGCATCCATTCGCCCCGAGCGCGATCTCGTGATCGCCGCCGAGCGCGTCCTCAATCGCAAGGCCGTGGTGATGCCGCCAGATCCGCTCTGCCTGCATGACCACGAGCAGTATTACGCCGACGTCTATCGCAAAGCCTTTGTCCATGCCCGCAAGCATTCCGATGAAATCGACATGCTCATCGCGGCCTGGCGCGCACTCGGAGACACCGATCTGGATTTCAAAATCGCCCTCCTCGGGGCTCGGGCGTCTCGCTCTTGGCCCGAAGAAGTCCGGATGGATGTCCGCAGCCTGCCACGGGAAGTGATGCCCCTTCTCAACATGATGGGCACCACTGAAAAACCTCCACTCGAGGCCGATGCTCTATCGGGCCGTGAGATCTCGGAATTGATCCAACGGCTGCATCAGGAAGGCAGCATCCCCATGATGGATCGGCACTCGGGTTACGCCCAGGGTGGCAGCGTACTGACCCGCTGGCAGGAGATTCGCCGCAGTCTCGGTTTCACCCGCAGCGTGCAGTGGGTCATTGGCTGCCGCTTGAAAAAATGGGGACTCCACATGATGCGGCGTGCGCAGAGCGCGGGAAAAAACTGCGCCCCGGTCTTGTGAGCATGGATCGCCAGTTTCGGCTTCCTCGGCGATGGTCCAACACCCAGCTCCGCCCCTGGGGACTGCTCTGCCAAGGCTCTGTCGTCAATGTCTCCGCTGGGACCGATGAAGACAAAGAAGGCGGGCACTATCGCGACTACTTTCCCAACGCGGAACGCTACACCACCACGAACCACGCGCCCGGCAGCTTCCGTGGCCATCGAGGCGGGGAGGAAGAGATCCTCCTTGATTTGGAAAGCGATTTGCCGCCCGAACTGAAGGACAGCTTCGACGTTGTCTTCAATCACACCACCCTCGAACACGTCTTCGATCTCCAGAAAGCCGTCGCCAACCTCTGCGCGATGAGCCGGGATCTCCTCATCGTGGTCGTACCCTGCGCACAAGTTCAGCACGATCATCCCGATTTTGGAGACTACTGGCGCATCCTCCCCTCAGGCATGCGCAAACTCGCCAGCCAGCACGGTTTTCACCCCCTCTTCGAGAGCGTCAACCACCATCGCAACGCCAGCTCCTACCTGTTCGCCGTTTTCAGTCGCAATCCTAGCAAATGGCAAGCGCAGGCCTCCGAGTGGCAGCCCGTTCAGGATTCGAGCCGTCAATTGGGAGCTTCCAACTGGCTCAACCTTCTTAAAGATCGCCTCTCGGCATGGTCCCCCCGCCGCTGGATCACAATCCTCGGCGCGCTCGCGTGCATCGCTGCGGCATGGGCCGTCTCGTGGCCCACGGTGAAATTTTACTTGCTGGAGAGAGACGCCCAACGGGTGCTGCCTCAGCTCGCCCACCCCGACGAGGCCTCCCCTCGCCCCCATCCAGAGGCCTCCCTCCATCCCTGGCGTCGCGGTGCCCTCGAAGCGATCTCCCAGACCCAGCGTCTGTTGGCTCAATCGGGCGTCACCTTGCATGTGATGATCCTGCCGAGTCAAAACGTTCGTTCGTCCGAGAGGCAGCATCTCGCAAACGACCTCGTCGCACTCCCAGCCTCCGTCACCGACCTCACGACGGCCTTTGAGCAATTGGAAACCACGAGTGGAAACAGCCCTCTCGCCGCCGATGGCTGGCATCTCTCCCCAGCAGGCATCGTGCTCTTGCGCGCGATGATCGACCACATCTCAAGCAGCAACACCCAAGATCCCGCCTGGATCCTTGCCGGAGATTGCACCGCCGAGGCCGTGATGTGGTGCCGCCAAACAAGCCTGTGGCACCGCTGGCGAAAATCCGTGGCACCTCCCCGGGCGTTGCTGCTTTATCGCGAGAATGGAGCGGACCAAATGGCCGGTGCACTCGCCATGCTCACTCCTGGGGAATGCAAGTCTCACTCGCAGGTCTTTTGGCTCCTGCATGACGACGCTTTTCGCGCCGATCATCCGGCCCCTTTTCCCATGCCTCACCGCTCATCAGCCTGGTCGGGAGCCAAAACCCAAGACGCCGAAGTCGTCGCCGCGTCCGTCATCGATCGTCGATCCCTGGAGCAAGGCCCCTATCCAGACGCCTTAATCGCCATCAAATATCGAGAACTCAAAAACCAAACCGAATGGATTGGCATTCACCCTCTCCTTCAGGCACGGCAATGGCTGCCGTCCCGAAAGATCCGGCAGGGGGAACATCTCCGCCTCAAAGTCACGGATTGGGACGATAAACAACACTCTGATCCGAACCTGGCTCGGATTCAGCTTCTGGACGATTTTGCCGATCCCACTCTCCCCACCGTTTGGGTCGAAGAATGGACCAAGCAATGGATGGATAAACCCAATGAATGAAGCCAAGTCAGTCTTGCAGAAGCCCCTGTTTCCCCTACCTATTGGCGCAAATTGAACCTCGCGTTCCATTCAAATCGTTTCGGCAGCCTTCCCAGCGCTGACCAATGGCGGCAGCGTCTTCGCATTCGATGAGCCGATCCCTCGAGCGATTGCGCCACCACTTTGAGGTGGAGCGCGAGCTGGCCGGGCGCCTGCGTGCCAGCACGCGGGCGGAGCGCCCCGCCATGTTCAAGGCGCTCTACGACGAGCTCTTCCAGCGCGTGCCGGATCACCCGCGCCTGACGCGGCGGGATTCAGCGGAGGCGAGCCGCAGGAAGGCGGAGGGGCAGATGCGGCTGCTCAGCTCCTTTTTGAACGGCGAGACGACGCTGGTGGAGTTCGCCCCCGGGGATTGTCGCCTAGCCTACATGGCCGCAGCGGTGGTAAAAAAAGTCGTCGGCGTGGACATCTCCGATCAGCGATCCGAGGAAGATCGCGCCGCCGCGCCGCCGAATTTTGAGCTGGTGGTCTATGATGGCTACACCTTGGACCAGCCTTTTGGGGCCGCGGATGTAGTCTTCAGCTTCCAGTTCCTGGAGCATCTGCATCCCGACGATGTGGCACCGCACTTTGAGCTGGCGCGCCACCTTTTGAGGCCGGGCGGCTGGTACGTCTTTGATACGCCGCATCGGTTGTCCGGTCCGCATGATGTCTCGCGCTACTTTGGCGATGAGCTGCAGTGCTTCCACTTTCAGGAGTGGACGTTTCGGGAGATGATCGCGCTGCTGGGCCCGTTCGGCTTCGATCCCGTGCGGCCCATCAAGAAGGCGCGCTGTCTTGGCGCTGTTGCCTCCGCCGGGCTGCTGGTTGTGGAGCGGGTGCTGTCACTGTTGCCTCGTGCCCTGGCGCGGCGGCTGGCGGTGCGGCTTTTTTCCACCGTGTCGGTCGGCGCGCAGGCCTCTGGCGGGCGGACTTCTTCAGCCCTCGGCTAAAGGCAATCTGCCCGCCGCCACGGCGGTGAAGAGCGCGTCGTAGCGCCGGACCATGGCATCGAGGGAGAAGTTTTCCTCAACGTGATGCCGCGCTGCCGCGCCCATGCGCTGGAGTTCGCCCGCGCTTTCCATCGCCGCACGTTTGATGGCGGCAGCCAGGTCTGGCACCGTGCGCAGCTGGCCGATCCAGCCATGGGTCCCGCCGGCAGCCACCTCATCGACGCCGCAGGCATCGTTCGCGAGAAGGGGAAGCCCGCAGGCCATTGCCTCGAGTGCGGCATTCGGCAGGCCCTCGCTCAGTGACGGCAGCGCCAGAATATCCATGGCTTGATACCAGGGGACCGTGTCCTGCTGAAAGCCCGCCCAATGGATGCGACCGCGGTGCGCGCTGGCCTCCATGCGCGCCAGCGCCCTGGCCTTGGCGGGGCCGCCATCACCCACCAGCAAAAGCCGGAGATCGGGGCAGGTGGCGGCTGCTTGATCAAAGGCGGCGATGAGTTCCACGTGCCGCTTCGCCGGCGAAAAGCGCGCCACCATGCCCAGCCAGCGGCCATCGCCAGGCAGGCCGAGTTTTGCGCGCGCTGCCGCCTTGCTGACAGCGGGCGGCGTGAAGCGCGCGCAGTCCACGCCATTGAGCAGGGCGTGCAGCCCGCGCGGGTGATGCCCGAGACCGCGCATCTGATCCACCTGGCCCCGGGAGACGGCGAACACGCAGTCGGCTAAGCGATACAGCACCCGCCGCTGCCATTGGCGTTTTGGCGCAAGGTCGGCAGCATCCCAGATGATGTGCTCCGAGTGCAGCAGACGCGGCTTTTTCCAGGGGAATGGCGCGGTGGCCAGCACAGTGTAGATCAGCCCGCCCAGATGATGCGTGTGCACCAGTGTTGCACCGTGATCGCGGATCACGCCGCGCAACTGGCGGATGGCGGAAAGGCGGAAGCCCGCGGGCTTGTCCATGACGGTCACCGGCACGCGGGGCGGCAGCCGCTCCGCAAACGGGCCACCGCGCGAGAGGCAGACCACGCGGGAATCGAAGCGCGCCGGATCGAGCCGCGCCAGCACCTGCGTGAGGATGTTTTCCATGCCGCCGGGCTGCAGGCTGTCCACAATCTGCAGCATGCGGATGGGCGGCGGCCGGGACGCGCTCATGAGGCACCATCCTTTGCCGCGCGGCAGGCGCCCAGCAGCCGCAGTGTGAGAAAACGCAGCCGAAAAAACGCCGGCAGCCCCACGGAGCGCGGGTCCGGCACCCACAGCCGTGCGCCCAGGGAGCGCAGGCACTGCCGCACCGCCGCGCGCGCGCTGCCCGCCGCCAGATGCATGCGCGCCGACTGGAAAAGACACACGGCCCTGGCGGTGCGCAGTGTCCCGGAGTGAAGGTTAGCCTGCGGATTGGCGGCGGCCTTTTCCAGCACCTGGAGGATGCTCTCCGTCTGCCGCTGCGCCTGGCGGGACATGTTGCTGCCGTGGTCGCGCTTGCGGTGCAGCGTGGCGTTCAGCCGGCACACAGGCCCGGCGGTCGCGGCGCGGATCCACATGTCGCGATCCTCGGAGGCGCGCAGCGCGGGATCAAATCCACCGGCGGCCAGCAGCACGCGACGGTCTGCCAGGGCGATCGGGGGGAAGCGGTTGCGCAATACGAAGTCCCGCGCAGCGAAAGTCTCCACGGAGCCGTCGCGGGCGATCCCGGGGGAGGTGAAGGCTCCCTCGGCATCGATCATGCGCCCCAGGGAGCCGATCACCGCAGGGCAGGGCAGGGTAGTGTCCCGCGCATCGACCAGAGATCGGACCGCGTGGGGCTCAAGCAGGTCGTCGGCATCAAGAAAGAGCACCCAGTCATAAGCGGCGATCTCCATGCCCGTGTTGCGCGCCGCCGACAGGCCGCCATTGACCTTGCGATGGTAGCGGATGCGCCCGCCAAATTGCCCGGCGACCTCCCCGGTGCCATCGGTGGAGCCATCATCCACCACCACCACCTCCAGCGGCCCCGGGTAATCCTGCGCCAGCGCCGATTGCACTGTCTCGGCGAGGTAGCGCTGGTAATTGTAGGCCGGAATGATGACGGAAACCCCGGAACTTTCTGGAGAACTGGTGAACTGCGTCATGTCGGCTTCAGGGCAGGCAGTAGAGGCGTGATTGCCTGCCCGCGCAACTGCCGATCCGCTGGGCTTAATCATCAAATGAGGGAGAAAATGCAGGGGAAATAATGTGGAAATTATAAGAGCCGCTTGCAAAACCTCAAAGAAGGAATGAGGGCTGGTGCGTTATTTCGGTGGGAGCTTTGAGATGAGGCGCGTGAGTGGCAGATGCGGAGGCAATTTGTTGGCGAAGTGGCCAAAAGGGGCCGCCTTTATTGCCCTGTGGACAGGTCTCCACCCTCTACCCCGACAGATGAATGGCGTGAAGTGATGGACTTGCTTCTGAACCTGATCAGACCACCAGTCGCAGCAGCGCCTCGGCGCTCATCACCACGATGCCAAACATCAGGTACAGCCCGACTTTGGCGGCTCCGCGCACGCGGATGTTGCCTTTGAGATCGGAGTTGCACCGTTCTGATGTGCTGCGGACTTGATAGTGCCGGGCACGGTCAGCTTCCATGGGAGTGGCTCCCTCACTGCGGTAGCTACTCCGTTCAATGATGGGAACACTGCCAAGCTTGGCTCAATGCTGGCGGATGGCCTCGGCATCATACGTGCTGTCTTTGAGGTGGTAAAAGACGTGCCCGGTGCGCTGGGCGACGTTTTGGTCGATGACTCAGGTGGGTGCGGATGAGGGCTTCATGGACTCGCTGCCCCCCAGATCGATCTGGCCGAAGGTGGCGAAGGCGCGTGAGAAGCAACTCGCGTCGGGCACGCTGCCCGGGCCGTCTTCCCAGGCGCAGAGTTGGTGCAGGGTGGTGTTGCTGCGTAGCTGCTCGATGAGTGCTCTGTTGGTCGAGGTGTTTGGCAAGGTTGAGCATCTCGCAGATTTTGACGAAGCCGCTGAGCCTTCTCATCCAGAGGCCCCATTTTTCCTTCTAGTGCCGGCAAAAGCTGGCGTTGGATGCCAAAGTTGAGTCGGGTGAGCAGCTTGAGCGTCATGTTTTTTTGTACTCCACATTGGTTCAGAGGGCTGCTCACCTCACCTTTTTTCTCCCTCCATTTTTTGAAACCGCAGCGGAGTTTTGCGAGAGGCTCAGCTATAGGTTTATGAGTATATAATCCCAAATATAGACAACCAGCTTCGTGAGAGAAAGAGTCATAAGCAAATCAATCCATCCGACCCGGTTCCACATCTTTTTTTCAGTCACAGTGGCTGACAGGCTTGTGAAACCAGTCTCTCGAGACCATGATATTGCTTTCCTGCTATTGGGGGGCAAAATGCGCTCAGATTCAGGTTGGCCCACCGCATCATTCCAACCTAAATTTCTCCCGCTAAGGTTCAATCGATGAACGGCGGCGGCGGCAGCCGCGATCAGAAAGTATTCCGAGTAGTACTGCCGGTTGATCATCCAGCCAGAGGCTAGGTACGCTACCAATAACAGGATGATTGCGCGACGACAACGTTCCTCCTGATCGCTCCACCCCTTGAAAATAGCAACGGAACGGATTGCTAACCACAGAACCAAAAGCCAAAGCGCCAACCCATAGATGCCCAAATCTGCGCCAACTTGTACATAACTAGAGTGAGTGGCCTTAACCACCGTGACAACCCGTGTCCCCTCTCGCCAGGGGAAAATGGCAATAAATTGCTTCCATCCTACTCCAAAAGTATTATAATCCATCGCGCCCTTAGCCAAAGTCCATGCCATCAGGCGGCCCTGCACGCCCTCATCTGAACGGAGGTTACTCATCTGTTCCATCCGTGGGAGAAATGACAGAGCACCAACCCCTAGGGTTAGTGCTGTTGCTATAGCGGCGATTTGAATCCATCTAGGGCGGCCTACAACAAAAATAAGCACCGTGATCCCTGCCCCAACTAAAAAGGCACCTTTTGATTCTGTCATCCAGGCGCACCAGCCGATGAGAATCGCACAAAAGGGGAAAACGATAGTTCGCCCAGCAGCGCTGCCGCGCCAAAAATAAAGCACATAGCTCAATGGAATTCCCATGACGACGGTGTGAGCCAAAGCATTGGGATTATTTGCCATCCAGGTTCCGAGACTAAGCCTCCCCATGAAAAAATCGGTATAACTCCTCCCTGCCGTAATGTCAAAACCCAAGGTTTGAAGCACCCCAAAAGCGGCTAGCGTCACGAGGCATCCATTCCAAATTTTCAAATATATCAGTACCGCATCCCAAGTCGATAATGCATGACAGGTCAGAAAATAGAATACCGCCAGAGAAAACACCGGACTCAGCACCTCGACACCCGGCGGTGCCGCCCACACGATGAAAACCGAAAAAATCAATACTGCCCAGTCGTGCGGGGTGCGAAACCATCCTCGCACGGGAGACCTGGATCCCTGAGACGCCAAAACCATAAACCAGCCAATCATCAGCGGCCGGATGATATTGAAACCTGCCAAACCAGGCACCCAATCTTGGGGGCGAATGTAGTACAGAATCAGAAACAGTGCCGCAAACTTAAGATCATGTCCGATCACCCTGCCACGGAGGTCCTCTTCCCACGGCACCGTGGAGTTGGGGGGGGACGTCTCAAGGGGCGACGGATTCAAATTGGTCGCTATTGACATAGTGCAATCTATGAGCGGGATTCAGGCAGAGAGTCAAATAGTATGTGGTGGCGTATTCCAACACCTGACACGCTGGCTAGAACAGCACACCGAGGTGCAGGTACTCGGTAAGCGTCATGGGCAGCGCCATGCGGGTGCTGCTTGACGGGGTTACGCGACTTGCCCGATCTCGATGATGACTGGCACGAAGTGTTTGGCGGCCATGGTGTTTGACCGGCGTGCTGTTTGCCAAGCTGCGGGCTCCAGGGTGGGGTAGTCTTTGGCGGCCATCGTGGGCATTCGGGTGAACACGTCGCGCAGGTACTCAAACGGGTCGATGCTGCGGCTGCGGCAGGCTTCGATCACGGTGAAGATGATGGCGCTGCGTTCTCCGGCGTGTGCTTCACCGATGAACAGCCAG